>CAYOKJ010000035.1:20115-24561 GCA_964404485.1 uncultured Bacteroidales bacterium
GGATTACTGATAATAAAACCTGATGTTTTTGAAGATGAAAGGGGTTATTTCTTCGAATCTTATAATCGAGATAAATTTGTCAGTGAAGGAATTGATAATGTTTTTATTCAGGATAATGAATCAAAATCTATGAAAGGAGTCTTGCGTGGATTGCATTTCCAAAACCCTCCTTATGAACAAGGTAAACTTGTTAGAGTGATGAAAGGTGCAGTTATTGATGTTGCAGTAGATATAAGAAAAAACTCCCCGACTTATGGACAATGGGATTCAATAGAATTAACCGAATCAAATAAAATAATGTACTGGGTACCGCCGGGAATGGCCCATGGCTTTGTTACTCTTGAAGATGAAACAATTTTTTTTTATAAATGCACAAACCTTTTTAATAAAGCTTCCGAAGGAAGTATCAGATGGAACGATCCTGACCTGAATGTTAACTGGGGATTGTCAAATCCAATCATCTCCGAAAAAGATAAAATTGCTCCTTTTTTTAATGAACTAAAAAGTCAATTTGAATATTGATAATGAACTGAATTTTTCAATTGACTGAATATGAGTGATAAAGAAAAATCTAATCCTGAGGAAGCTAATAAGGTTTATGAAAAGAATCTGGAGGTTTATGGTGCAAGAGTTCATAATCTTAAAAATATTGATGTAATAATTCCACGAAACAAGCTTGTGGTTATAACAGGATTAAGCGGCAGTGGAAAATCTTCTCTCGCTTTTGACACTATTTATGCCGAAGGACAGCGTCGCTACATGGAAACTTTTTCAGCTTATGCCCGTCAGTTTATCGGGAGTATGGAGCGACCTGATGTTGACAAAATCACAGGATTAAGTCCGGTTATATCAATCGAACAAAAATCAATAAATAAAAACCCGCGTTCAACTGTTGGAACGATTACCGAAATCTATCATTTTCTGCGACTTTTATTTGCCCGCGCTTCCGATGCTTATTCTTCAGTTACCGGAGAAAAAATGGTTAAATACAACGAAGACAGGATAAGAGAGATAATTATTGAAAAATATCAAAATAAAAAAATAGTTATCCTTGCACCTTCAGTTAAAGGACGGAAAGGCCATTATCGAGAGCTTTTTGAACAAATCCGCAAACAAGGTTTTCTAAAAGTAAGAATTGATGGAGAAGTTCAGGATATAACTTATGGAATGAAATTAGACCGTTACAAAATTCATGATATTGAAATTGTAATTGATAGAATAGAACTTAACGAAGAGAGTAAGCAGCGATTAGATAAGTCATTAAAAGCAGCATTAAAATACGGCAAAGGCAGTCTGATTGTCATGGATCACGAAAGTGGTGAAATAAAACATTTCAGTCGTCTGTTGATGTGTCCGACTTCAGGAATATCATATGATGAACCGGAACCAAATACATTTTCATTTAATTCTCCTTACGGAGCTTGTCCAAAGTGTAATGGCCTGGGAACAATCTCAGAAATCGATCTTGACAAAATTATTCCAGATAAATCATTAAGTATAAAAAAAGGGGGAATTGCACCTCTCGGCGAATATAAAAACAACTGGATTTTCAACCAGATGGAAGCCATCGGACATAAATATGGTTTTGATCTTAACACTCCTGTTAAAGGTATTCCTGACGATGCCATCACCACAATTTTATACGGATCGAACGAAACTGTAAAAGTTAAAAAAGAATATCTTGGTGTCACCTCTACTTATTCGTTGAATTTTGAAGGAATTGTAAATTTCATCACAAACCAATATTCCGACAATACTTCAAATGGAATTAAGCGTTGGGCTTCAGGATTTATGAATAGAATTGATTGCCCTGAATGTAATGGCACACGATTAAAAAAAGAATCATTAAATTTTAAATTTGCCGGAAAAAATATTTCCGAACTTGCCAATCTTGATATTATAAAATTATCTGAATGGTTCGAAAAAATTGAATCAAAATTATCAGAAAAGCAAAAAATAATTTCAAAAGAAATAATTCGTGAAATACGCATTAGAATAACTTTTTTATTGAATGTCGGCATAGATTACCTTACACTAAACCGACCAACCCGTAGTCTGTCAGGTGGTGAAGCACAGCGAATACGGCTTGCAACTCAAATTGGTTCCCAACTTACAAATGTCCTTTATATTCTTGATGAACCAAGTATTGGACTACATCAAATGGATAACCTCCGACTAATAAAAGCACTTAAAGAACTTAGAGATCTTGGTAATTCGGTGATAGTTGTTGAGCACGACAAAGAAACAATTCTTGCTGCCGATCATGTGGTGGATATTGGCCCGGGTGCCGGAATACATGGAGGTAAAATTGTTGCTGAAGGAACACCCGAATCAATAAATAATTTCAACACACTTACTTGCGATTACCTTAGTGGGAAAAAAGAAATAAAAATCCCTGCAGTAAGAAGAAATGGCAAAAGTAAATACATTTGTCTTTATGGTGCCAAAGGAAACAATCTCAAGAATATTGATTTAAAACTACCTCTCGGTAAGTTAATTTGTATTACAGGAGTTTCGGGAAGTGGAAAATCTACCCTGATAAATGAAACCCTCTACCCTATTCTCAGTCAGCATTTTTATCGTTCAGTAAAAAAACCTTTTTCACATAAATCAATTGAAGGAATTGAAAATATTGATAAAGTAATTGAAATTGACCAATCCCCTATTGGGAGAACACCCAGGTCGAACCCTGCCACATACACAAAGGTTTTTGATGAAATAAGAAAACTGTTTGTCAGACTTCCGGAATCTCAAATAAGAGGATACAAACCCGGAAGATTTTCATTTAATGTAAAAGGTGGTCGCTGTGAGACTTGTAAAGGTGCAGGATTTAAAATTATAGAGATGAATTTCTTACCTGACGTAAATGTTCATTGCGAAGGATGTAACGGCAAAAGATATAATCGCGAAACTCTTGAAATCAGATATAAAGGAAAATCAATTAATGATGTTCTTGAAATGACCATTAACCAGGCAGTTGTTTTTTTTGAAAAAATACCGTTAATTCTTCAAAAAATCAAAACCTTAAAAGAGGTTGGTTTGGGATATATCACACTCGGGCAGCAATCGACAACTCTCTCAGGTGGAGAAGCTCAAAGAGTAAAACTAGCCTCAGAGCTCTCGAAACGCGACACAGGAAAAACCCTTTACATCCTTGATGAGCCAACTACAGGATTGCATTTTGAAGATGTAAAAGTTTTGCTTGATGTTCTGAACCGCCTTGTTGATAAAGGAAACACAGTTATTATTATTGAGCATAATATGGAAGTTATAAAAGTTGCAGATTATATAATTGACCTTGGTCCTGAGGGTGGTGAACGTGGTGGCAGAATTATCGCAGAAGGTACTCCCGAAGAAATTTGTGAAAATAAAAAAAGTTATACTGGCATATATTTAAAGAAAGAACTTGAGTAGAGAAATTCTAATAAAATCTGGCTTAATTTCCAGAAGTTGCTATAAATGACAACTTAAGGAAATAGTTTTTAAAAATAAAGTAAAATTTTGACAGCAGAAAAATCTTAATTCACTCCGCTTTATATCTCCTCCAGAATTTATAATGAGTCAAGGAAGTTTTTGTAATACCAATTATCCAAACATAGCACAAAAAAAAATCATTTTGACAAATAAAGCTATGATAATAATATTATCGAAGTTTCATTAGTTTCGATTTTTTTTATAAAAACACAAAACTTAAAATATTTTTCAAGGTTTCTAAAAAAATGTTTCGGGTTCATTTCTTTTCTTACAACTATCAACTAAATTGATAATCATCTTATTTATTGCAGGATCACTAAATTCTTTTGCATTATTTTTACAGTTTTTAATACATGCAAAGCAAAGAATACACTTTGAGTTATCAGTTATGATTTTATGATTTAATGTTACGGCACCAACAGGACAAACCTCAACACATCTCCCACACAAACTACAATTTTCATGATTTGTATTAAGCGAGAAGATTGGCATTTTCCCGTTTTCTTTATATGGAAAATTGCCCGGAATATTTAGGTTTTTGTTTACAATAATTTCGTCGGATGTTATTAGTTTATCATAAGATTGTTTTCCGAAATTTTCAGCAAAACTTAAATCATTTTTATCAGGACGAGAATAAGCGATCCTTAAATTTTCGCTCGAAAATGAATGTTCTCCAACAAATGCTGCTGCTGAAAATACTTTAAATCCAACTTCCTGAACAATGTTTTTCAATTCAAGAAGTGCATCATCGTATCCTCTGTTTCCATACATTGCAACTAACATTGCAGGTGAATTTGTAGCTTTAAGATTTTTTATTCTTTCAGCCGCATCCTCTGAAACTCTTCCACGGTAAACCGGTGCCCCGATAATAGTTAGCTGATCTTTGATTTCAATTTTTTCAATTTCTTTTTTGGAAAGATGTGTTAAATCAATTTCATTAACCGAACCTATTCCAGTTCCCTTTGCAATTGA
>CAYOKJ010000036.1:0-2412 GCA_964404485.1 uncultured Bacteroidales bacterium
ACGAAGTGCATTTAAAAAAGTTGATTACATTTGTTAATGTCTAAATAACTTTGATGTCTTTGGATAAAGAAATATACATACTACTTAAAAATCTTAGTAAGAGCTTTGGAGATATTCAGGCTGTAGATAGTTTAAGTTTTAGTGTATATAAGGGTGATATTATGGGCTTCTTAGGACCTAATGGAGCAGGAAAGAGTACTGCCATTCGTATGATGTTATCCTTAATTCGGCCGGATAGTGGGAGTATTAGCTTGTTTGGGACAAAATGGAATAAGCAAAATCATAAAATTTTGAGTAGGATAGGAGCTTTAATTGAAGAACCCAGATTTTATGAACATCTTTCTGCATATAAAAACCTTGAAATATTATTAAAATTATCCGGGAAAAAAGCCGATTCGAAACGAATTCACGAAGTCCTCGAACTTACCGGGTTACAAGAGAGGTCTCAAAGTAAAGTGAAAACTTTTTCGCAAGGTATGAAGCAAAGACTGGGAATATCGCAAGCACTAATTCATGACCCTGAGTTGCTGATTTTAGATGAACCTGCCAATGGTCTTGATCCGCGTGGAGTGATTAGTATTCGCAATATGATATTGCGGATAAATCAGGAAATGGGAAAAACTATTCTTTTATCTTCTCATATTTTGAAAGAAATTGAATTGATTTCAAACAGAATGCTTATAATAAACAAAGGCCGCAAAGTTATTGAAGGTGAGGTTAACGAACTATTGCAAAAAGGAGATGTAAAGGTTAAACTTGAAACAGATCATAATAAGCAAGCTGTTAAACTGCTTAAAAGCAAAAATATAACATGCGAAGTAGATCATGAAGGCTTTATAAATTTCTTTCAGAAAAAAAAGTATATTCCTGATATAATTGATTTGTTGGTTAATAATAATATCAAAGTTTATAATGTAGATGCTGCAAAAACACTGGAAGATTATTTTTTAGATATGACTTAGATTTAATATTATTTGCAGAACTAATTTATTTATAAATAGAAACTGTCAACAGCTAATGCTAACATTAATCAAAATTGAACTAGAAAAAACCTTCTGTCATAGAAGGTCATATATTGGTTTTTTGGCCATTTTTGTTATAATTGTTATTGTGCAGTTAGCCATGTATGTCGAAGGGAATTCCCTCTTAAGTTTTTTTATCCAAAACCTAAAGGATGTTTTTTTGTTTGAAGGAAATCTTCTGAACGGGTATTTCATCACTTTTATTTTGTTAAATAGCATGTGGGTGTTAATGCCATTTCTGGTTAGTTTAATTGCCGGTGATATGATAGCAGGAGAAGCAAATAATGGAACGCTTAGAATGATTCTCATCCGACCGGTTTCAAGAAGAAATTTAATAATTGCTAAACTTGTTGCGGTTATAGTTTATGTGTTTTTAATTGTTCTTTTTTTGATGGCAAGTAGTTTGCTTCTCGGACAATTATTGTTTGGTGCAGGTGATTTAATTGTGTACCACGGAAGCTTGAATATCTTTGAAGAATCGGATGTTATGTGGCGTTTTATAATGGCATTTATTTATGGATTTTTAGGAATGATGGTTGTGGCTTCACTGGCATTCTTGCTGTCAGCATTTACAGAAAATTCATTAGGTCCGATTATCATTACTATGGCACTGGTAATTGGCTTTACTATAATATCGAACCTTAATTTAGAATTATTTAATTATATAAGACCATGGGTGTTTACAACATACATAAGCAGCTGGAGCTTGTTTTTTGATTATGTGGTTGACTGGCAACGTGCTATTGAATCGGCAATAATATCCGTTTTGCATATTTTTGTGTTTTGTGGTATTGCAATATTGTATTTTAATAAAAAAGATATTCTGACATAAATGAAAATATTTATTAGCATATTCGTATTATTACTTTCGGTAAATCTTTGTTCTCAACAAGTAAATGATGCTGAAAAGTTGTTGGAGGAGATTAAGAAAAAGTATGAGGAAATAAATGACTATCAGGTAAAAGTACATATTCATGTGGACATTGATTTTCTGAAAATTCCTGATAAAAAGGCAACTGTTTATTTTAAAAGACCGAATAAATTCAGGATGAAAACAAAAGGTTTTGCAATGTTACCAAAGAAAGGAGTAAATTTTGTACCAACCGATTTTATTAAAGGTGAATATACTACTATAAGCGTTAGTAATAATGAAATTATTGCAGTGGTAAAAATAATTCCCCATGATACGGAATCAGATTTAATTTTATCTACTTTATGGATTGACATTCAGAAAAAGAGAATAATCGCTGTGGATGCAAACACTAAAAAAGCAGGTTCATACAAAGTTGATTTAAGCTATACCGACAATCCTTTTGATTTTCCATCTGTAGTTAATGTGTCTTTTGATATTAAAGAATTTGAGCTACCTATAAGTTTTACCGGTGAATTT
>CAYOKJ010000036.1:2512-19328 GCA_964404485.1 uncultured Bacteroidales bacterium
AAATATTTGAGCTTAGTAAATGCTTGTAAAAACTATCAGGATAAACTTTCTGATAGTTTTGTTTTTTTTGAAAAAATAGAAAATGCAAGCTATGTCCTTAATGGCAAAGACATTAAATTTATTAATCTGGAATTAACAAAAGGCCTACAAGCTCTTGAGCAATCTATTGCTTTTTATGAGACCGGAGAAAAATTAATAAATTCGGATGAAGATGCAAAACAAGACGAAAACAAATTATGTTTTTTAAGATTATTATACACTCATTTAAGAATAACATCTTACGAGACTTTTTTTCTTTATCAGGAAATTGCTGGACAAAATATTAATGTTAACAGACTAATTTGCGAAGAAAATAAACTGTATCATCGGGAGAAGAACTTATTAAATAAGATTAAAGAAAAGATTATTTCAGAGAAATTTCGAGAGTCAACATTAAAATCATGGAAGAGTATTGTAAATTATTCTGCAAATACTAAAAATGCTGATATTTTACAGAAAATTGTTTCAAGTAAATATTACCAAAGCTTTTTATCTGATAATGAGAAAATCAAACAATCGAAAAATTATTTTAAATCTCTTGTTAAAGAAAAAAGAAAGTTTAGTGCAAGGATGATAATTTCTGATTTAAAAGTAAATGTTTTAAAGAAAGCCTCAAAAGTATTTGGAAATTTTGTTGGAATATTTTCACTCAGAAAAGGTAAACTTTTTAATAATGAAGATTTTATTAATAATTCATTAAAACAATTACAGCCACTTGATGTGATACTAGAAAAAACACCTTTTAGATTAACAGATGTATTTATTCCCGGATACTGGGATCATGCCGGTATTTATATTGGAAACGAAGCCCAATTAAAAAAAATAGGTGTTTGGGATAATCCTTTTGTAGCAAAGTATCATGAAGAAATAAAAACTGGATGTGTAGTTATTGAAGCTTTGAGAAGTGATGTTGAATTTAATACTTTTAAGCATTTTACTGATATTGATGACTATGCACATTTAAGGTTGAAAAATGGAATCACTACAGAAAAAAAGAAGGAAATGATTATCAGAGCTTTTGCTCAAATTGGTAAAAAATATGATTTTAGTTTTGATGTAGAATCTGATAAAGAGATTGTTTGCTCTGAGTTACACTATATTGTGTTTGATCAAGTTGCTTTTAATACATCTGAAATATTGGAAATGAACACAATTTCTGTGGATCAAATTGCAGAAAAAGCTTTTTCAGGTGGGGAGTTTCTGTTGATTAACTTGTTTTTGGATGGAATTAAAGTTAAAAAAGAAAGAATGCAGGAATTGTATTATCTGCTTCCTGATGCAAGATCCCGTCAAATAAAAATGATTAAAAAAAATCTTCATAATAATAGATAAAATCTTGGTTAATACCAATTGAATTTCTAAATTGCTGATAAATATTTTGGAATATTTTTTTCTATGTCAAGGCAAATATTCTTTGCATAGCAATAGCTATGGAAATAATATTTAACACAGAGAAAGGAAAAAAGAAACGAAATATATCGGTAATTTGGATGTTCAGTTGGTATAACATAAAAATTGTATTTTTATTTTTATTATGTATATTGCAATTCTTATTAAGCAAGTATTTAAGTAATTACTGATTTATTTATAACAATATTCAATAAAATAAAGAGGTTGCTATGTTTTACAAGAAAAAAATAATTATTGCTTCACTTACTTTCATATTGTTTTTAATGGCTATATTTATTAATGCTCAGGAAGTTATTGTAATATTAAAACAACCACCTCCAAACCAATGGAATGTTGAAGATATGTGGCAATTAGATCTCATAAATACTTCAAATGATAATTTAGAAGTATATTTATTTGCTACTGTTGAAGAAGAAGAAGTAGGAATAATATTTGAAGGAACAAGTGCTTCATTTACTTTGGAACCTAATTATTCGGGACCTGTTTACACAGGCGATTTGGAACCCGTAGATTTGGAATATCCTAATAGCTATTATGAGGATATTTTTATGAGAACAGGTACGCTGCCGGCAGGAACTTACACAATTTGTGTGTACCTTAGAAGTGTTGAAGGAGAAGATATTGGGTATGATTGCAAAATGCAAATAATTGAGCACGCATCACCACCAGAACTTATAAATCCTGTTGATGAAGCAAATGTAACAGAAGAACTTCCGGTATTTTTATGGCTACCGCCTATGCCCATGAATGAGTTTGTATATTATACTATTAAGATTGTAGAGCTTTTGGATGGTCAAGTACCAATAGAAGCGATGGAATCTAATCCCGCATTTTATATCGAAGAAGATATTCCTGCAACCTCATTTCAGTTTCCTGTTTCTTCAAGACCATTTGAATCCGGTATAAACTATGCTTGGAAAGTAATAGCAATATCAGGCTATGGTCTGGTCATTGGGGAAAGTCCTGTGTGGAGTTTTAATTACGAAGCAGCGACAGTTATATATGAAGAACCCAACAGTCTTGAACTTGTTTCTCCAGTACATGGTGAAGTATATGATAGTCCTGCTTCTCAACCCATAATCATGTTTAAATGGATGCCAATTGATATTAATGCAATAAATGTAATTTTAACAGCTAATCCTGTATCTATTTCCGAGGCATTTTATAATTTGCTGATTTGGAGGTTACCTGAATATCTTGCAGAAAAAGTTGAAGAAGGGAATATAATTAATGAAGAAGACCTTAAAGATTTGGTACCTTATTTTGTTGAAGAAGAAATTAATGGAACATCTTTTATTTATCCTAATGATTTTAATTCATTACAGATGATGTCAGGATACTATTTTGCATGGCAAATTAAAGTAATCAATGGAGATGGACAGACAATAGGTTCTAATAATGGGAAAAGCGAAATCAGGACATTTTCAGTGAATTTAGAACAATTAGTTTCGGCTTTAGATTGCGATAGCATTAGGAAAATGTTAGACAATTTAAAAGCACAACTGAAAGCAAAAACAAAAGAATGCTTGGATAAAGCTGATAAATTAAATAGACTTAAAGACAACTTATCTAACTCCAAAAACATACTGAATCAGGCAAAAAAGCAAAAGAAGTCCTTAGAGGAAAAACTAAATAAGGATAAGACTTCTTTTAACAATGTCTTTAACTATCTAAAGCAAATTTTGGGCAACGAAGCTACACTAATTGAGTATAGTAGTTCTGTTGATTTAAAACAAAAAGCACTGGGGCAAAATTATATTGGTAGTGGTGGTATTGCTATTATCTTTAGTGATGCGCAGAGTACTATGAATGCTTTTGATCGTTATCGTGCTGTAACCGGAGAAAGTATAGGTGCTTGTCTTAAAAACATACGCCAACTGAGAAAACAAAAAGAAAACACTAAAAATGCTTTACAAAAAACTGATAATGATATCAGAAAGCTTAACTCAATAATTAAAAAATTGCAAAATAAAATTTCCAATCTTACAAATGAATTAAAAGCTTGTAGAAATGAAATAAATAAACTTAGGGATAAAATAGCAGAATTAATTGATGCTTATGAGGAATGTAAGTTAGAATTCAATGCTGCGATGCAAGAAGCCGAGAGCTTGATAGAACATGTAGATGAAATGATAAATAGTTCAGGTATCAACTTATCTTTAGATTCTCTTGATACCGATCTAAGGGAACTTCAGACTGCAATTGATGATTGTTGTGTTGGTAATTGTGAATGTAAGGAAATAAAAAATAGTTTGACTAAAGCTCAGGAGCATCGTCAAAATGCTAATGAGTTTATGAGGCAGGCAAGAGAGAAATTAAAACAGGCAAAAGAAAAAGTTAGTACAAATCCAAGTGAAGCAAACAGATTGGCAAGTGAAGCATCTGAATTGGCAAGGAAAGCAAAAAGTGAATTAAAAAAAGCTAAAGATAGTATTAGGGGATTATCTGGCAATATTAAAAAGTGTACGCCTGGAACTATACAAAATAGAAAAACATATAAGAGGTTTAAAGTAACAAAATTCGTCGATACAGGTTTAGTGCCTCACGGAAAGAGTATTGAAGAATTTAAGAAAAGAATGAGTGATTATGAAAAAAGTGCTTCGTGGATAAGCTGGGTATATAAATTATCAAGTGTTTTAGAGAATTTGGGTAATTTAATAAATAGCGCTTTTGAGTTTATTCTAGGAGGTGTTGCTGATGTAGCACAACCCGCAGATAAAAGCGAAATAGTTGATGCTATCTTAGAAGCATGGCCCAAATTTGTGGAAGTTAATGAAGCTATGCAGATGTATTACACTGTGGAAGGACACTATGAGACTAAAGAAACATGGGAAGAATGTGATGAGTGTTGTAAGTGGGTTAATAAAGAAGGTGCTGTTCGTATTGGGCCTTCTGTTCAAAAAACAAAGCGAGCTCAATGGAAAATTATCAAAAGAGTCGGAGAAAATGATATGAGAGAAAAAACCAATAAGAGTGTGCAGAATCTTACAAATATTGTAAGAAATTTGTCTGTATGGAAATGTGAGTAAATATAAAATAATAAGTTAGATGAAAAATATTTGATAGGAGTATGTAAGACAGGAAAAATTACCTTATCGAAAAAGGAAAATATTGGAAATTTAGTTCTACTTTTGCACTATGAATTATGCAGATAGATATATTTTAATTTCTCCTTTTGCCAGAGTATTTAATAAAATCAACTGGCGTTTCGGCAGAGAATATCAATGTAGTGGCCATAATTCTGAAAATCTCCATGATATTTTAAAGCCGGGAATGATTTTACTTTCCCATAAAAAATATGAACTTACAAATGTTTTTATAAAAGGATACTGGACACATACATCAATAATTATTTCGGATGAAGAGCTTGTGGAAGCTACCGGCAAAGGAGTTGAAAAAAAACTCATTGAAGATGTTATTTCCGCCACTGACGATTATATATTTTTAAAACCTCTGTTTTGTAATGAAAATGGGATGCAAAATGCAAGTAATTTTGTAGTTGATGTTGTAGGTTACCCATATAATTTTTCCTTCCGCCAATATACTCGTTCATTTTATTGCTCTGAGTTAATTTATTGGGCATATTTCCGATCCATTAAATTAAATGGAGATAATAATAATTACTATAAGATTATTAGAGAGTTTTTGGGTGAAGATATTATTATGCCACAGCATTTTATTGAGAGTGAAGATTTGTGGGAAGTAGTTAAAAACTGACTTTGAATAAAATTAGTAAAAAACATAATATGAGTATATAAAAAAAGCTTCTCAAAATATTGAAAAGCTTTAATGTTTTTTGCGGTCTGGACGAGACTCGAACTCGCGACCTCCTGCGTGACAGGCAGGCATTCTAACCAACTGAACTACCAGACCATTTTTTTTATTTTACCCAAATCATTAAAGAACGTTTGTGTGATTTGGAAGTGCAAATGTAGTTTATTTTTATTATTTACAAAATAAAGTTCAATATTTTTCTTAAAAAATATATTATAATATTCTAAACAATTAATAATCAATAAAAAAATATTTAGAATTAATTATAAAAAAAAATATTTATGCTAAAGTCTTTAATATAATCAATAATTAATATACTCACCAAAATCAATTTAATAAAAATTAGATTGAAAGAATTATTGGTTGGTTGATTGATTGAATGATTGATTGCAACAACAAGAAACAAGAAACAGCAACCAAAAATAATATTGATAAGAACGACTTTGCGAGGAAGGCACGACCAAAGCAAACTCTTTAATAAAACAACCAGATAAAATTTGAAACAAGAAATAAAAAACAAAATAGAAATAAACTTCAAAATTCCACTATTAAAACCCCGACATCAAATAATTTTCTTAGAAAATCAAGGAAGTACAAAATGCGTTGGCACTGCGCTAAGCAATCCTGAAGCGTTAGCATTTCGAAGAAAAACTATTAAAAATATATTTTAAATTTATTTGGTGGATACTTTTCAATTAATAGAGTGAGTAGTTTTCGATTAATATATACAATTAGAATAAAAATATAAAAAGATTGCTTCGCCTTTGGCTCGCAAAATAGGAACAATTAATATTTTGTAACACTAAAGCTAACGAATCCCAAGCAATTTGATAAGTAAGACTTTGCGAGGGAGGCACGACCAAAGCAAAACATTAATAAATCAAGAAAACGAATAGAAACTTTATTCTCACAAATTGCGATCAGTTTATGATTCGCAGAAATTATGCTAAATCTTTTGATGGTTGTAGAACCAGAATACTCTCTAAAATCTCTTCTCTTACAATGATTCAATACCTCAATAGGTTTGTTTTTGACAGACCTATTAATAATCTCAAACTAAATTTATCCTAAATGCACAACGGGTATCATTTACTACAATAGTATATTCTATTTTTGTTGATGTGATATATCTGTTAGAAGTTGTTTCTCTAGCTTAATATTTTTTAATTGTGCTTTTCGTATACTTCTTTTCAAATTTTCAGGATCTTTTAAATAAGTCTGCAAACTACTCTTTATTTCTGTTTGCAGATCAGACTTCAGAAATTCTTTAATTTTAGGATTTACAAGTACTCTCATGTATTTATTGTATTTCTGAGTATCTACATTCTCTATCTTACTAAAGTAGAAATATGCACTATCCATATTTCGTTTCTGGTAATAAATAGTGCTAATGTTGTAAAGTGCGTCTTCAAAATCAGGAATAATATCTAAAGCCTTTTTATATAGCTTTATAGATTCTTCCGTTTTTCCAAGAACTGAACTGCAAGATGCAAAATCATTTAATACATATATATGATAGGGATTAACATTATAAGCCGATTTAAAACATTTATAAGCATCGGTGTATCTTTTTAGATTAAAGCAAGCAAGACCTTTATACCAAACAACAGGTGTGCTTAACATATCTATTGGATAAAAAACAAGATTCATCTTATCCACTTCTGAAATAACTAATTTCCAGTTCTGTGCAGACTTATAATATAGTGCTTTTTTTAGATGTATTTCTGAAAAGTATCGCATGCTACCTAAATAGATAGAGAATAAAGTTATAACACTAAAAATTATTAATAATAATTTATAATTAACCCAAAGCTTTTTGCTTTTTGATTTCTTATTATAATTAATTAACGTAAGCACTGAACCTAAAGCAAATGCTAAAAAAATAATATGTTCCATTCTTTCAAGTGGAAAACTAAAAAAAGAAACAACAACAAATCCTGTGATAAAAAATATCAAGGCAAGTATGAAATATTTAATCTTAAGAGGAAAATCCGATCGCAAGAGAATTACACATAAATAAAAGACGTAAATAAAAATTAAAGCATACGCAATAACACCAATAATACCCAATTCACAAAGCACCCAGATAAAATCATTATGTGGACGTTGATAAAACCTTCGGTTATCTTCTGATAACACCTTATAATTAGCATGTTTTAATATTTCTATTTTCCAACTTCCTAAACCTTTGCCCAGTATAGGATTTTCATCATATATCTCTAATGAATTTTGCCACAATACTAACCTCCCTTTTTCTGGTCCATAACCAGTAATTTGTTTTGAAAATGCTGAAGCTTCATCATATTTTGAATATACAAATACTATACTAACTACAACAGAAATCAATAATACGACAGGAATTAATAATCTCTTATAATTAATTAATTTGAATATTTTTAATATACTCCCTACACATACCACACAAAAAACAGACAAAACAAATGCAACCCATACCGAGCGTGTCATCAGCAGAGTAATAAATCCAACAATGGTTATTGAGACTAAAATAGCTGCTATTTTCCAATACTTATGATCAGTTATTGCAACAAAAGCACTAAATGGGAAAATAAAGAATACATTTTGAACAAAAACATTTTTATTACCAAAAGTAGCAGTAATCTCGTATAAAGAAGAATCGTTTATTCCATTAGTAAAATAGATAATAATCTGATAAAGACCTATTGAACAAACAATAAATCCCAATACCACGATAGCTCTTGTAAAATACTTTATTAAAAGAATTGGGTCTTTAAAAACAAAAAAGATATACAAAATGTATATTCCTATTAACAGTAATTTAGTAAAAGTAAAAAGTCCATCAGAGAAATTGTTTGTATAAATGAGACTAATGCCCCCAACAAAAATAAACACAGAATAAATAATAAAGAAAATCCTAATTTGTCTATTCACATAAGTAGCAATTTCCCTGCGGTTTCTTAACAAAATAGAAGAAACAAAAAACAAAATAAACCCAAACATCAAATATCTTATAATCAACTGCCTATCTAATGTCTTGGTAGAAATTAACAAAGATAAAAACAAAGGTAAAATCAGGATAAACTTAACATAGTCTTTCCGTAATATTCTCATGATATACTTTTAGAAGTAATTATTCTTCATAAAAAATAACACCTCATGTTATCTTCTTTTAACGTATGCATATCATCATATATAAATGATATACTACATTTTAAGAAACAATCAACATGAGGCATTACTTAATATCAAACCTTAATATTCTTATACTATCTTTTAATTATCTTTTTATAAAGCACCTGATTATCAACAATGATACAAACAATATACATTCCATCATCATATGCCGATAGATCAAACACTTCATTCTGTTTGACACGCATCCTTTCCAGTATTATTCTACCATTAATATCTATTATTTTTACAGATTTACTATCTTCTATTTCACCAAAATCAATAATAAGGTTATGCCTTACTGGATTTGGATAAAAGCTCACCTGATTCGCTAATAAATCATTAATACCACCAGGCCCATCATTTAATGTAAACGCAGATGACATCATCATTTCACCTTGATAATTTGCCACAAAAACATCATACAGACCTGTAGAATGGCTATCAGTGAAGGTAAATTCCACCTCAATTGTTACACTATCAACTGTATAATAATGATTATAGAAAATTTTTGAGGTACCCTGCTGGAACCATATTGACATTGATCCTTGCGTAAAATGCGTCCCTGAACCAGTAATAGTTACTGTTAAAGTATCCCCTTGAGCTGCCTCATTAGGAGAAACAGAAATTAACCCTACTGCAGAATTTGTTATTATATATCCATCCTTTGTAATGGTTTTCTCATTAGTTCCGTCGCTAACTGTTAAACTCACATCAAAACTACCTGCATCTTGATAAATATGTGATGGGTTTTGCTCTGAACTTGTATTACCATCACCAAAGACCCAATTCCATGAATTAATTTCAAAACGTTGATTATTTTCAGAATCAGGTTTCTCTGGATATTCAACATTACGTTTACCTGTTACGGGCTCAGTTTCCTGGATTGTATTAATAATATTTAGTGCTTGAGATGCTCCATCAATTGTTCCAACATACCAGTATCTTCCTGTTCCTGATGTTGGTGCCTGAAGAGTGTAGATTAATCCACTTTCATTATATATTTGAACTACTGCGCCTGATGTTGTAATTTCTCCATCACCTGCATATTTATAAATATAATAATGATAAGTTCCTGTAAAGAAATCATAAATTGTCATAGTTTCAGGTCCAAAACCTTGTGTAACATCATGGTCGAGTGCTGCATAAGGTGCTGATGTTGCTGACCCTTGGCTACCTGATGGGTAATAAATGTGGTATAATGTTCCTTCAATTTCAGGTGTTAATAAGTGCGAATCGAGGTCTCTTGGATTTGCACCCCAGTTTACAACAAATCGCATTTCATCTCCACTAAGTGTGGGTGAAAGAGAAATATCCAGTGTAACGGTAGTGCTAGGTGGAATAATTACCTGATTATTATTGTATGTAATAAAACCACTGGCAGAACAAGTTACTAATTGTGTATTGCTTGTGGAAAGGTCAGTAAACTGAACAGTTAGAGGGCTATTACCTGTAGTAGGTGTCCCCATGAAATTAGCAGTTAATGAACCTTCGGGAACATCTTCAATTATATAATTTCCATATGCATCGGTATAATCCGATAAACCGACAATTTCAACAAAAGCACCCTCAACTGGCAGGCCATCAAGAGCATTTGTTACTGTCCCGGTTAATGTGCTTCCGGTAGTTACTTCCTCAGTTGAAACTAATACATCATCCAGCATAAGAATAAATGCATCGTTTGAAACACATTGAAAAGCAATATGAATGCTTTGATTATCATAAGCTGCCAAATCATACGTGTATTCAGTCCAGTCCGCTGGTAATTCAATATAACCACTGCTTATTTCAGTAAAATCTGATGGATTAGTTCCTGTTGTCGAAACCAGAACTTTTAATCTTTCTGGTCCATAATCAATCGTATAAGATTTCCCAAAAAAGCTTACATTTGAATTTTCTCCTAAGGCTAATACCGGAGTTATAAGCCAATCATTATTCGGTGGACTTGTGGCTGCAAAACATGCAGCAAATTTATCACCCGAGTGAGCAGCAAGTTCTTCATCACTACCCAACGATGGGGTTGTGTTGTTGGGGTTAAAGATAATATAGGCCATTGCTGTACCAGAATTTGGAAATGTTACATCAGTTATCCCGTATGTTGTGCTTCCATCTACATCATTAAGAATCCATGGAGTAAATGCAGTAGAGAAATCAGTATAACTTTCAAAGTCTTCTAGAACATTAGGTTCAATGTCTAAAAAGGTCTTATTTGCTTGAATTATTACTTTGTTTTCATCAACAATGCTCTTTGTTACTTGAGCAAAAGTGCTTCCAGCAAAAAATATACTTAAAAGCAACAAAAGGGTAATTTTAAGTTTCATAATTTTAAGTTTTGTATTTGCCATTACGGCAAACGGATTAATAATTTGATGTAAAGATAGAATAATATTATGTGTTTTGCAACAAAAATGAGTAAATGCATAAACTTTTCTATTATTTATTCGCTGGGATATTATGAATATTTGCAGATTGAAAATCAAATAATTGTTTACCTCAAATTAATATTATGTTAATTTCCGAAACGTAATGTTTAAAAAGATGCATGGTTTAGACTTGATATATTCAAACAAAAAGTTTAATAACCCGTTGTGCATTTAGAAAATAAAAGAAAAAAAATTATTCATTGAATTGAAATAATTCGTATATTTACTTGGATTTCAAACAATTAAATATATAATTAACTTTATACGAAGTTACGAAATAATTCTTCATCATTTACAGGAATTGCAAATAAATGCATCTCTTTTTAAGCAGATCAGGCAACCAAAACTAAGCAATATTGAACTAATTGCCATGAACTTTACAGCCGAATACATGGGGATAGATAGTGAATGTCAGTTATCTAGGAGAATTGAAAATTCTTTTTTAGAACCTCTGATAGAGCGTAGCGTTTATAACCGTCGAAGAAGAAAATTATTCCCATTGATTTAAAGTATCAGACTACAATTGTCATCTCTATTCAATAAATTTGAAGATTACTTTATTGTCGATTCAATGCCACTGGAAGTGTGCAAAACTTCCAGGGCTTTCAGAAGTAAAATCTGCAAGGAGGAAGAATTCTGTTTTCCTGACAAAGGTTTTTGTGCTTCTCAAAACTTCTATTATTATGGTTACAAACTTCATGGGGTTTGTTCTGTATCCGGTGTATTTCATAGTTTGGATATTACACCAGCTTCTGTACATGATATTCATTTCCTAAAAGATATCAGATATCAACTTTCAGATTGTGTGTTACTTGCAGACAAGGGTTATCTCTAGGCAAGCATTCAGCTTAACCTTTTTGAAACTGTAAATATTAATCTTCAAACACCTAAGCGAAAAAATCAAAAAGACTTTCAGAAGCAACCTTATATCTTTAGAAAATCAAGAAAACGAATAGAAACTTTATTCTCACAACTTTGCGATCAGTTTATGATTCGCAGAAATTATGTGAAATCTTTTGGTGGTTTTAGAACCAGAATACCCTCTAAAATCTCTTCTCTTACAATAATTCAATACCTCAATAGGTTTGTTTTTGACAGACCTATTAATAATCTTAAACTAAATTTATCCTAAATGCACAACGGGTGTATATATTAATCGAAAACTACCCACTTTATTAAGCGAATATAAGCCACAATAATAAAATTATCCAAAAGACTACGGCATAAACCCACAATGCCTACACACAAGCCATTTATTCCGTTTCCTTTTGTCCATTTCATTATTTTAACTTTCCTGATTCCTAACAAAGCAATTAAGCTTATCTATCAACTTAATATTGACAACATTAATAGCAAAACAATGCAAAATAAAGCATAAGTATCTAAATATTAGTGTTTAGCACCCTTTTTGTATTATATTTATACATAAATAAGGACTTATTCGTATTAAGTCAATACCAAGTCCGTATTTAATAAATTTTTTAACAATTAATTCATTTAAAATTTAAAATTATGGCACGTATTACAAAAGGTATTCTAGGAGGTTTTCGAGGCAAAGTTGGAACTGTTGTTGGATCCTCAATTTTTGGCATTGACGTTATGAGAGCATATCAACTAGATGTTAAAAATCTGCAAACTGTAAATCAAACTATCCAACGCAACAAATTTACTATACTTATACCTGAGCTTCGTAGAATTCTCTCTATCATTCACATTGGCTTTGCAAAAGCAGCAATTAAAATGTCAGCTTATAATGCTGCAATCAAAGCTAACATTGTATCAGCTTTGGAGCCTGATGGTAACACTTGGGCATTTTTTCCATCAGGCCTCAAAATTGCAATTGGATCATTAGTTGGTTTTTCAAATGTTGCTGATGACAATTCAGTCTCTGGTTCTGTCACCCTTACCTGGGATGACAACAGTTCTGTTGAAGGTGCTAATTCTGAAGATAAGGTTTATGCACTCGCACTTAACTATGATACTTCAAACATTGTTAAATCATTAGGAGTTAAAAAACGTTCCGATGGTACTTTAACTCTTGATATTTCAGGTTTTGAAGGTGGTTCAGATTATAATGTATATCTTTTCCTTGTCTCTGACACAAACGGTTCTATTTCAGATTCAATTTATTTTAAAGATACTGTAATATAATCCGTTCTATTATTATTTTTGTGAAAAATTTGTTACTATGTTTAAAAATGCAATAACCCGTCTTCCGGGAAAAAATTTTAGCAATGGAATTACAACTTCTAATCTTGGTAAACCTGATTATGAAAAGACCTGCCGACAGCATAAATTGTATTGCTTGGCTTTGGAAAATTGTGGTGTAAAAGTTAAAACTCTTGAATTTGATTTGGATTTTCCAGATAGTACCTTCGTAGAAGATACAGCAGTTATGACTGAGAAATGTGCGATTATTTCTCGTCCCGGTGATATTTCTCGTCGTGGTGAAGAAGTGAAAATGGAGAAAATACTTTCAGAAATTATGGACCTTGAAAAAATACAATCTCCGGGAACTCTTGATGGGGGCGATATTCTCAGAGCGGAAAATCATTTTTTTATTGGCGTGTCAGCACGGACAAATAAAGAAGGTGCAAAGCAACTGGCTGAAATTCTTGAGAAAAATAATTATACCACTTCTTTGATTAATGTTGAAAAATATCTGCATCTGAAATCAGGAGCTAATTATATTGGGAATAATATTATGGTTCTTACTCCTGAGATGTCGAAATATAAAGAATTTAACGCTTATACAAAGATTGTTGTTCCTGAAGAAGAAGAATATGCTGCAAATTGTATTGAAGTAAACGGACGACTTTTAATTGCTGCCGGTTTCCCTGAAACAAAAAAATTGCTTTCAAAAACTGGATATGAAATTATCGAAATTGAAGTAAGCGAATTTGAAAAAATGGATGGCGGATTAAGCTGTTTATCTTTAAGGTTTTAAAAAGTTATAATTTTTGCTCCCGAAGATATTACGGAATAAACCTTAATATTTTCTTCCTCACATTCTTTTATCCATTGTTTTTCATTCCAATGCGAGTTTGATGCATCTATGATTACTAAAAGTATTTCAAGACATTTTTTAATGTCTTTAATCTTTAATTTTGGATTACCTGAAATTATTGCATAGTCAACTTTAAGCTTTTTGCTACTTGGAAATATTCTAAAATTTTTATTCAGAAATAAAATCCGTTTTTCATAAAATTGAATAAAATTTCCTGATTGGTATATTGAATTCTTTTTAGATTCTGAGAGTTTATCAATGCTTGTTACTCTATTTGTTTTTTTAACATCAAGATTCCACCAATAATTTTGAAGATGATAATTTGTTTTATTAACATCATTAAATAAAATACTATCACAAATAAATGTGTTTTCTTTTCCGTTTATAAGATCAATTGCCGAATGTTTTCTGATATTATAGATTGATATTTTTCGCTGTCCCAGATGACTGAAATTTCTGGAGACAATTATCCCGACAAGGAAAAATGTTGATATCATCACAAAATAAAGATATAATTTTCTCTTTGAAGAAATAAATATTATTAATGAAATTATCATTATGTAAATAAAAAGAAAATCTGCTGTACCTATAGAAATTCCAAGAGTTGTAGAGTTTGGAAAACTTTGAATTAAACTTATAGAATGATTAAGGATGAAAATGGATGACAATAGAATTTTCGAAAAAATCATTGTTAAAAATCCCGACCAGAAAAATGCAGCGAAGAAAATTCCTGTTGCTATGATGAAAAATGATAATGGGATTACAATGAGATTTGTAAGAAGGAAATAATTTGGGAATTGATGAAAATAATAAATTGAAAGCGGAAATGTTCCTACTTGAGCTGCAATTGAAACTGTGGTTATAGCCCACGCTTTTTCGCCTATGTAATTATTGAAAATTATGAGTTTTTGAAGTGGTGGCTGAATTATTAAAATTGATATGACTGCTGCGTATGATAATTGAAATCCAACTGCTGTAATTGTGTGAGGATTGATAATTAAAAGCAGAAATGCCGAAGCTGCAAGATTATTGAAAATATTACTTTCTTTTTGCATGGTCTTTCCGATGATGATGAAACTTATCATGGTTGATGCTCTGGAAACTGAAGGTGCCAAACCTGTGAGTAATGCATAAAACCAAATCAATAAAAGCAACAAAACTGCTCTTATGATTTTCCCGTATTTTTTCTTTTTCAGGAAAAATAAAAGATTGCTGAGGACAAGATAAATTATTCCGACATGTAATCCCGAAACACATAAAATGTGCATTGCACCTGCACCCGCATAGTCCTGTTTAAGTTCAGTATCCAACTTGTCGTTATACCCAAGTAGTAGAGCAGAGGCTACAGCAAATTCATCACCTTTTACATTGTTTTTAGTTAATAATTGAAAGAATTTATCGCGTAGGTTAAAAGCGATTTTAAAAAGTAAATTCGATGAGTGTTTGTTTTTTATTATCTTGAAATCTCCGTCAATATAAGCTTGCTGGTAAATTCCTTTTTTTTGCAAGTAGGATTGATAATTGAATTCATCAGGATTTTGGGGTGGTTTTACTTTGTTGAGAAAAGTATTTAGTAGTAATCTGTTTCCATATTTTATTGTTTTTGACAGGCTGTCTTTTTTGAAATAAAATATTACTTTTCCTGAAAATTCCTTCCAGATGCTGTCTGATTTTATTGAGATAATTTCTCCGATTATTTTGTACGAATTTTGTTTTTCTGAGGTAGGTTCAATAACATTTGTGATGATAGAATATTTTTTCTCCTGTAAATGAATACAATTGGAGTTATCATATCTTGGAGTGTTAAAAATTGTCAGTTGAAATCCAAATAATAATAAAAAGACAAAGATTAAAATACCAAATACCCATCTGTATTTGTAATTGTAGAATTTATGTGGTAGTAGTGTTATTAATGTGATGAATGTAAGAAGTATGAGAAATATAAATATTGAAATATTTACTTCGACATTAATAAAAATAGCAAAAATAATTCCAAGTAAAAACGGAATTAAAAGTCGTAACATAGGAAATTTATGCCAGATTATCATTTAATGATATTTGCTAATTAATACCCAAAATTGAAAAATGCTCCTTTTACTTTTTTAATCCTTCTTTGTGAATCTTCGAGTCTTCGAGTCTTTGTGTCTTTGAGGCATTTTTAAATAATCCAATTCTTAATATGCATTACTTTTTAATACCAAAATTGAAAAATGTTCCTTTTACTTTTTTAATCCTTCTTTGTGAATCTTTGAGTCTTCGAGTCTTTGAGGCATATTTCAAAATTTCAATTCTTAATATTATTCACCTCTTAATACCCAAAATTGGAAAATATTCCTTTAGTCAGCCACTAAGACTCTAAGGCTCAAAGATTACAATATAAATCGTCTTATTCCATATTTAATTTTTACTACATTAAAGTTTATTAAAAATCCAAGATTCTTATTAGTTAGTTTTAAATGACTTAGTATTTGTGCTTCCCAAACCGGATTAACTATTTCAACAGCTTTCAGCTCACAAATAATGCAATTTTCTACTATTACATCCAGTCGCAATCCTTCATCAAAAGTGATATTGTCATATACAATCGGAATATAAACTTGTCTTTGATAATTAAGTTTACGTTTAGCCAATTCATGGCAGAAGCATACTTCGTAAACTTTTTCTAACAATCCGGGACCTAAATTATAATGAACTGTATAAGCCGAATCAACGATTAGTTTTGCGATTTTCTCAGTTGATTCTGGAATAGTTTTGAATATTTCTTTGCGAATCTTCGAGTCTTTGTGTCTTTGAGGCATATTTCAAAATTTCAATTCTTAATATTATCTACTTCTTAATACCTAAAATTGAAAAATGTTCCTTTGTTTTTAAATCTTTCTTTGTGAATCTTAGGGTCTTAGAGTCTTTGAGGCATATTTAAAAATTTCAATTCTTAATATTATTCACCTCTTAATATCAAAAATTGAAAAATGTTCCAAAATTTTATTTAGTAATAGAATGATGGAATTATGAC
>CAYOKJ010000036.1:19428-24296 GCA_964404485.1 uncultured Bacteroidales bacterium
AAAATTGAAAAATGTTCCAAAATTTTATTTAGTAATAGAATGATGGAATTATGACTCCTACATTAAACGCTTGTATAATAAGTAAAGGTATATTTTAAACTTTGCTTTTTAGATGTTTAAAAATTAATTGGGCAGTTTTTTTTGAGGCACCGGAAACTCCAAGCTTTTCTTTTAAAAGTTTGAAATCCTCCTGCATTCTTTCCTGATTAGAAATGTCAAACAAAATTTTATTCATTTCGGTTTTAAGATTATCAAAATTAAGATCGTCTTGAATTAATTCTTTTACAATCTCACGATTCATTATTAAATTGACCAAGGAAATAAATTTGATTTTAATAATACGTTTTGCAATTTGAATTGAAAGATAATTTCCTTTATAACAAACTACTTCAGGGGTTTCGAGTAAAGCTGTTTCTAATGTGGCCGTTCCGGAAGTTACAACAGCAGCTTTGGAATGTTTTATCAGGTCGTATGCATGATTATAAATAATCTTTATTTTAGTATTACCGATATGTTTTTTGTAGAAATCCAAAGTAATAGATGGAGCTGCTGCAATTACAAATTGATAATCTTTGTAAATTGGTACAATCTCTAACATTACCTTCAGTATTTTTGATATTTCCTGCTTGCGACTGCCGGGTAATAAAGCTATCAATGGCTTAGCAGAAAGTGAATGTTTTTGAATAAAAACTTCATGATTAGTTGTAATATCTGAAGAAATTTCATCGAGGAGAGGATGTCCTACAAAATCAACATCAAAGTTATATTTTTTATAAAAGTCTTTTTCGAAAGGAAGAATCACAAACATCCTGTCAACGACTTTTTTAATAGTGTGAACTCTTGATTTTTTCCATGCCCATATTTGTGGAGAAATATAATAGAAAACTTTTATTCCATGTTTTTTTGCGAATTTTGCAATTCTCAGATTAAAGCCTGGATAATCAACTAATATTAAAGCATCAGGTTTGTTTTTAAGAATATCTTTTTTGCAAAAATTTATGTTTCTAAGAATCGTTTTTATATTAAGAAGCACTTCAATAAATCCCATAAAAGCCAAATCACGATAATGTTTTACAAGCACAGCACCTTGCTTTTCCATTTTATTGCCTCCCCAACAACGAAATTCTGCATATGAATCTAATTGTTTAATTTCCTTCATCAGATTTGATGCGTGAAGGTCACCTGAAGCTTCTCCTGCGATTATGTAATAGTTCATTAGATTAGTTTAAAAAAACACAAAATATGCAATAATATAAATGAACGTAACAAGCAATATTCCTCTTCCGCTTTTTTCGTATTTCAGCGTAACAAAATAATATCGAAGAGTAAAAAGGTTGATAAAAATTGAAATAAGCATTAATTTATTATTACTAATAAAGGAGTCGAGGTCGAAAATTTCTTTAATGAGAAAAATACCTTTGTTCAATATAAAATAAAAAATTAAAGGTAACAGCAATCCTATAATTACTCCTAAAATCATTGAATCCTTTTTCAGTTTATTTAACATCGAATTTCCATTTAGTAATTTCCGGAAGTGCTTTATGTGCTGTAAAATCGTAATGTACAGGAACAATCGAAATGTAATTATTCTCTAACGCCCATTGATCTGTTTCGTTGTTTGATTCTCTTTTTTCAAATCTTCCGGTTAACCAATAATAATTATTATTATGAGGGTCTTTTCTCTCATCAAATACTTCAACCCATCTGGCATCTGCCTGACGACAAACTTTTACTCCTTTTATTTCAGATTCTTTCACTGCAGGAATATTTACATTAAGACAAACACCTTTTGGAAGTCCATTCTTTAATACATTTTCAGTAATTGTTTTGATGTGTTTTTTTGATGGTTCAAAATCTGCATCACTTGTATAATCAAGAAGAGAGAAACCAATTGCAGGAATTTCGTCAATACATGCTTCAAGAACTGCTGCCATTGTACCTGAATAAATTATATTAACAGTTGCATTTGAACCGTGATTAATGCCGGAAACTAACAAATCAGGTTTTTGTTTAAGAATAACTTGTTCTCCAAGTTTAACACAATCAACTGGAGTTCCATTTGTTGAATATTTTTCGTAACCGTTTTCTGTTATTACCGATTTAATCCGTAAAGGAGTTCGAATTGTTATTGAATGTCCTTTTCCTGACATGGACTCCTCAGAGGCTACAACAACGACTTTTCCAATATTTTTCATTACATCAATTAAAGCTTGCAAGCCTTTTGCTTTTATTCCGTCGTCGTTTGTAATCAGTATTAGAGGTTTTTTCATTATTATTTTTAATATAAAGAAATTGATGCAAAAGTAAATAATAATTCTGTAGGAATTTTCGATTTGTATCACTGATTGAATAATTTGCACAAAGTCCCGTTAGGGATGACCTGTAATTTTAAAATTATAAAATCTACAAGTGTTTTTTTAACCGCTAATATTATTTTTAATTATTTCGATTCATCCATTAAAATAACATTAGAGCCTTTAAAATTATTACATATAAAAATTTGCTTTTTTCTGTAATCGAAAGAAATTATTAAATTTGTTGATTACTAAATTACAAACATTAACAATCACTAGTATGAAAAAAGAAATATTTATTATCAATTTATTAGTTTTGGCATTCTTCTTATTAATAAATTCCTGCACAATTAATGAGGATCCACCTTTACCAAATATTAATTGTGATTTTAAATTTTATAATGTCACTCTTGCAGGTGGCGGTGGCTATAATAATATAAATACCAACCGAAATCATCACTATCAAATAGAGGTTCCTGTAAGTAATTCAATCATTAGTATTTTTGCTAATTTTTCAGGAATATCAGGAAAAATACATCTCTTAAATAGTGCTAATACTACAGTTTCATATACAGGAACAATTTTGGACCCAATGATTGAAAATTTTCAAATTGAAAATGCCGGCACCTATTATATTATTATTGCAACTGATATTGATGATGAAGGTACTTACTCTCTTGATATTTGCGGAGATGTTTTTTCTGCTGAAAGAATTCAAACAGTAGAAGACTATTTTAATGATCAGGAATGGTCGCAGGGTGGAGGATTTGATTCACCCAATTCATGGAGAAATCAACATTACTCTTTTAATGTCCTTGAAGACAATTGTTTTATTGATATGATTGCCAGAAGTGAAGGAACTAATGTAAGAATGTATTTTTTAAATAGTGCTGGTAATACAGTTACTTATAGTGGAATCTCAACAAATGAACAAATTTTAGGATATAATATCGAAAATAGTGGTACATATATGATATCTGCTAATACAGATGATAATCATACAGGAACTTTTGATTTATCAATTTTTTCGAGATCAGGTTTTATTGATAATATAGTAAAAATAAACTCAACAGATTTTTCTCCTAAAAACGGTGCATGGAATCCCGGTGGAGGAATTGATAATTATAACTCACCTGACAATGACAGGTACACATTCGAAGTTCTGGAAAATACACATATTGATATTATCGGTAAATCTCAGGGTGCAAATTGCAGAATTTATCTATTAGATAGCGGAGGAAATTATCTTACTTATTCAGGCATTGACACTTATGTTGAAATTAAATGTCGTGAAATTACTGCAGGCACATATACTATTTCGATAAATGCAGATGAATCGGATAATGGCACCTACGAATTATTTCTATACGGTAAAGAAGGAAGTGTTACTGAATTGATGCCGGAATAGAATAATACCTATCAAACACCAAAATAAATATTAGTGAGTGGACTCATTAGTATTATTTTTTACTAACACTTCCCAATTTTAGTCCGCAACCAACCATAAATGTTGGACCATAATCAACAACATTACTTGAAATCCAATAATCAGCAGAAATGTAAAAATTACTAATTGGAAGAATTATTCCAAGTCCGTAAATAACATTACTGATCTCTAATTTATTATCTACATCAACAAAATTAGTTTCTTCATAAATTACACTGCTTTGATTATCTATATAATGCTTATCAGCAACATAAACTTTATAACCTGTAATTGAGTTTAAACCCGCATTAGCTGTTATTGCAAATACAAATGGTTTTGAAATAATATATCCTAAACGCAGATGAATATTTTGAACACTTTCTTCAAGAAAACCATCAATATTTAAAATACTTGTAACCAATCCTTCATAATTTCCGGCATTAACAGCAACTACATTTGATGGAATAAATGAGTTAACATTAGTATCAGTTTGCTTATTAAAGGTATAACCTACTCCAACTAATAAACGAGGTAATTTATTAAAAGACCAACCTATATCAATACCAATTTTATAAAAATCGTAATTTGTGATTTCAGGAATATATGTTATTCCTGTATATCCAATAAATTGTTTTGCAAGTTTAAAGTCAAGTGTTTGATTATTTTTCAAGTTGAAGCTTTTTGTCTTTTTTATATAACCTTTTTTCTCTAAAGTAATGCTGGTTTTTCCATGAGGTAGTTCAATTGTACCCGGTGTTTTTCCTTTATATTTATCATCAATTTTTATTTCTGCTTTGGCAGGTGTTGATGTTATTTTTATTTGCAGTTTAAGACTTATCAAACTTAAATTTACATTATTAGTGTTTTCTGTTATTTCAATACTTTGACTTAAATCCTGATAATCATTTCTACTTAGATTAACATTATGTTTTCCAAATGAAAGTTCAGTAGTATAAGGAGTTTCACCTTTATAATCATCATCAATATAAAGTTTTGCTCCCTTTGGTTCACTATTTATTGTAACTTTTTTCCCTGATTGTAACTCAACATTTATATTTTCTGTCTGTCCTTCTTCAATAACAATTGATTTAGCATATTGAGCATATCCTGCCTTAATAAGTTTTACTGCATAAGTTCCAACCAGAAGA
>CAYOKJ010000037.1:0-24246 GCA_964404485.1 uncultured Bacteroidales bacterium
TTTTAAAAACCGGTGGTGCTCACGAAATTTCACTCATCTTCGAACTTGATAATGTATCGCTATTTGGTGGCAGTTCAAGTTCATTTGGTAACAAATATAAAGCCGGTAAAAATAAATATGAAATGATGGAGTGTTCGCCATTTTAAGGATTTAGAACGCTGATGACGCAGATAAATACGGATTCTCGCAGAAGAAATCTGCAATGAAAATATTTAAAATTAGGAATTTAGATTTTTAAAAAAGTAAGACCTTCCAGCTCAAAAAAGAGTTGGAAGGTCATTACTCCATCAATCCATTACCCCCATTAATAACTACCTTTTCAAGAAAAACAAAAAACACTTTATTTTCTTGCTTAACAATTTTTAAACATCTATTTTTAGCAAACAAATTATATTTCGCAACAATGCCTTAATCCCTAATAAAGACAAAAATGAAAAAATTAATTTTATTATTAACGATTATTTTTTTAATAACTTCATGTTTTAACAACAAAACAAGTATTAACAAAGATTATCCCGTAAAACCTATTTCATTTACAAATGTTAAAATTACTGATGATTTCTGGCTTCCAAGGCTCGACACCAACAGAATAATTACTATTCCTTATGATTTTAAAAAATGTGAAGAAACTCACAGACTGGATAATTTTGCTGTGGCAGGAAAATTAAAAAAAGGCTCTTTCGTAGGAATAAGATATAACGATTCGGATGTTTATAAAGTTATCGAAGGAGCATCATATTCGTTAAGCACTCATCCTGATGCTGAATTAGAAAAATATCTTGATAATCTAATTGCAAGCATTGCAGCAGCACAGGAAGATGACGGTTATTTATATACATGCAGAACAATTAATCCTGACAGTCTTCCATCAAATACAGGGAAAACAAAATGGTCGATGTTAAAACAAAGTCATGAACTTTACAATATCGGTCACATGTATGAAGCAGCAGTTGCACATTATCAGGCAACCGGAAAAAAATCATTATTGAACGTTGCAATTAAAAGTGCTGATTTAATAAACAAAACTTTTGGACCAGGAAAAGATCAATTACATGGGGTTCCCGGACATCAGGAAATTGAAATTGGTTTAGTAAAATTGTATAGGGTTACAGGCGAAGAAAAATATTTAAAACTTGCCAAATATTTCCTTGATCAAAGAGGAAATGCCGAAGGACATGAACTTTACACTTACGGTGCCAACGGACAAAACAAAGTCTATACCCAAGATCATTTACCTGTTATTCAACAATCCGAAGCTGTTGGTCATGCAGTCAGAGCTCCGTATATGTATTCGGGAATGACCGACATAGCAGCACTTACAGGAAATAAAGATTATAAAAATGCAGTAGAAAAATTATGGCAAAATGTAGTTTCAAAAAATATATATATTACCGGTGGCATCGGTTCGAAACATGCCGGCGAAGCTTTTGGTGAAAATTACAGTCTGCCAAATCTCACTGCTTACAACGAAACATGCGCTGCTGTTGCCAATATTTTATGGAATCAAAGATTGTTTTTGCTGAATGGTAACGCAAAATATATTGATGTTTTGGAACGCACACTTTACAACGGTTTTCTTTCGGGAGTTTCAATTCATGGAGATAAATTCTTTTATCCAAATCCTTTGGAATCTGACGGAAGTCATAAAAGAAGTCCGTGGTTCTCATGTTCATGTTGTCCCACAAATGTTGTGAGATTTTTACCTTCCTTGCCGGGATATATTTATGCACATAAGAAAAATGAACTCTTTATAAACCTTTTTATTGGTAATGAAGCTGAAATTGAAATGAATTTTGGTAAATTAAAAGTTACGCAAATAACAAGATATCCATGGGAGGGAAAAGTAAAAATAAATATTGAGCCTGAATCTCAAAAACGATTCATCGTTGCTATCAGAATACCGGGATGGACAAAAGACAAACCGTTAGATTCTGATCTGTATAAATATCAAAATAATTATGAGTTAACACCTGCTATCACAATTAACAACAGTAACGTTATCTACGATATTAAGGATGGGTATGCAAAAATCAACAGGCTGTGGGGGAAAAATGATACGATTGAAATAGAATTCCCTATGCCTATACGTAAAGTATTAGCTAATAAAAAAGTTGAAGATGACAGAGGTAAATTTTCCCTTGAAAGAGGACCAATAGTTTATTGCGCCGAATGGGTTGATAATGGTGGGAAAGTAAGAAATTTAATGCTTGACAAAAATACTGAATTCTCTGAAAAATATGAAGAAGATTTGATTGATGGCATTGTAATATTAAAAAGCAAAGCAACAAGTTTATCCTTAAATAAAAACAAAGATGTTATTGAAAAAGAGCAAAATTTCACAGCAATTCCATATTACGCATGGGCACATCGCGGACCTGGAGAAATGATGGTTTGGTTTCCTTACGAAAAGTCAGCAGCCAACCCGACAATTCCTCCAACTATTGCTTCAAAAAGTAAAGTTACCGCTTCATATATTCATGATAAAATTTCTGCAGTTAATGATCAGATATTTCCAAAAAGCTCAAACGATCACGAAATACCAAGACTTACTTTCTGGAATCATAAAGGAACAACAGAGTGGGTTCAGTATGATTTCGACAAAGAAATTATAATCAGTCATGCTCATATTTATTGGTTTGATGATGGACCAAACGGAGGTTGCAGAATCCCTAAAACATGGAAGTTGATGTATAAAAAAGGCGACCAATGGAAAGAAATTTCGATGCACGGAAATTATCCGGTTTCGAAAGATGAATTTAATACGACTGAAATTTCTTCAGTAAAAACTAAGTCTATGCGACTTTATGTTGAATTACAATCAAATTTTTCCGGTGGAATTATGGAATGGAAACTTGATTAGTTTCTTTAATCAAAAAGTATATCCTAAACTAACACCGAAATAAGGGATAATTAAATAATCTTCAATATAATTTAATCTCCTGAAATATGAAATAATTGGTTTGCATAAACTCTAAAAAGCAAATTGTTTTTGAAGTTCTTTCTTCATCCGATAATAGGGGATATTTGATAAGTGTTTATAGTTTCGGTATAAGCTGATGCATTACTTTTGCCGGTCCAATAAGTTCCACCAATACCAAGTTCCAAAAAGCTGCTTTTTTTACCTAAGTTAAAAGTTAATTGGTGAGGAAAAGCAGTTCCACCAATAAATGGAACAGTGTAGATTCAAGTCGCAAATGCGAAAAATCATGCTACTAAATTATAAAAAATAGTGCTTATCTAAATCAAAGCTCAAGCAAAATTATTAATTTCACATAGAAACATTTTTGTTCTACACCCCCACCGGAGGCTTAGTGAAACAGTTTGCTCAAATATGTCAGCCCAGCTTGATTTATATGAACTTAATTGTTAGGATTAGCTTTTATTCATCATTTTGTATTAAGTCATTGATGTAATTTATTAACGAAATGATTTTTAGACTGTTTAACTTGTTTCCAAATTCAGTATCAATTCCATGAATAATTTCATGTCTGTTAAGTCTAATTGGGAATTTATCAATATTTTTTATGTTATCATTAATTGCTGTTGGTCTATTTAATGGTGAAATGAAAACTTGAAGAATTTCTGGAATCTGTTTCTTTAATTCTTCTTCTACATTTGGGCGATATAAGTTTTTTCCTCTTAAATTCGGATTATTTTTAAAAAATAACTTTGTTGTTTTATCGTAACAAATTCCATCAATCTGAGTCAACATCATTGTAATTGATGAAAAGTATAATTTATTGTTGTGGTTTTTAAATGCTTCAATAATAATTTTTTTTCGGTAAGGGTAATTCGTTATAAGTTTTTCTTCAATTGATTTTAAATTATTAGTATAGTATTTTGAAAGATATTCATCAACTTTTTCAACGTTACCATTAGTCAGTAATTCGCCTAATTCAATAACTTTTCTTGGTGCTTCTTCGATATCAAAATACCATCCATACTTTGATAATATGTAGAAATTCTCTGGAGCCTTTTGAAGGAAGTTATAAATTCCTTCAGCAATTTGATTTAAAATCGGACGTAACCTTTCAATTAGTTTTGAAAAAAAACTATCTTGTATCTTTGAATTATTTATGTTTTCATGTGGTAGCATTTTTTTTATAATTTGTCCTATTTCCTAAGTATTTACTACACCACATACCATATTTCGCAATTGCCCATTGCATTCTGTTAATATATTGATTATTTACGTATTTTCATTCAGAAGATAATTTTTCATAATTTTATTTTTCAAATTTACAAAAATATTTTTACTTAATAAAAATCACAGATTTTTTAGGTGTACGAAAAATTCCTGTTCAACTTTTTTGATGTGTAACCGCTACGCGGTAAATATTTTCTTTTGTTGATACTTTGCTACTACAATAATATTTGTCCTACGGACAAAAAAACAAACATTTTCGATTTTTTTCGGAGTTCCACAATAACAAAATAAATACAACAGTAAAAACCAAAAAAGCCCTCACTCAAAAAAGAGTGAGGGCTTTACTTTAAAGTACCCAGAGCGGGAATTGAACCCGCACGATCGCAATGATCATTGGATTTTAAGTCCAACGTGTCTACCAATTCCACCACCTGGGCAGATATTTCAAAGAAAAATCCCGAATTTCAATTTTTGTTTCCATCGGGATTAGAGCGAAAGACGGGATTCGGACCCGCGACCCCGACCTTGGCAAGGTCGTGCTCTACCAGCTGAGCTACTTTCGCGTTTTTGAGTTTGCAAAAGTAAAAACATTTTTATAAACCAACAAGAAAATTTTGCTCTTTTTATTAAAATAGTGGTTTCTTGGAAAAAAGATTATAAATTTTAGATTTAACAAGAAACAAAATACAAGAAACTTGAATATTACAAACAATCACAACAACTTACTTTCCCAGCAACTTCTTAATCTCATTAAGTTTCATTAGAGCCTCAACAGGAGTTAGTGTATTAATGTCGGTATTTAAAATATCTTCTTTTATCTGTAAAAGAAGGGGATCATCAAGATTAATAAAACTTAACTGATAGTTATCGTAGTCAGATTTTTTATTTTTTCCTTTGGGTATTTTTGTAAGTTCCTCGCTTGTATGTGATTTTTCAAGTTGTTCGAGCAACTGATTTGCTCTTTCAATAACTTTTGCTGGCATTCCTGCCATTTTTGCAACATGAATTCCAAAACTATGTTCACTTCCACCCTTCTTCATTTTTCTCAAAAAGATGACTTTATTACCAATTTCTTTAACTGAAACATGATAATTTTTTATCCTGTTCATTGTGGATGTCATTTCGTTGAGCTCATGATAATGTGTTGCAAACAAAACTTTTGCTCTGAACATAGGATGATTATGAAGATACTCGGAAATAGACCATGCAATTGAAATACCATCATAAGTACTTGTTCCTCTGCCTATCTCGTCAAGAAGAATCAAACTACGATCTGAAATATTATTCAAAATACTGGCAGTTTCGTTCATCTCAACCATAAAAGTAGATTCACCTGAAGAAATATTATCTGATGCGCCTACACGTGTAAAAATTTTATCAACCAAGCCAATATCTGCTGATTCGGCAGGCACAAAACAACCAAGTTGTGCCAACAAAACAATCAATGCTGTCTGCCGTAAGTATGCAGATTTCCCAGACATATTTGGACCAGTAATTATAATTATTTGTTGATTTTTATTATCCAGATAAACATCGTTGGCAATATATTTTTCATCAAGCGGAAGTTCTTTTTCAATAACAGGATGCCTTCCGTCTTTGATATCAATAATATATGAATTATTAATTTTCGGACGTTTATAATTATTTGCTTCCGAGACCGCAGCAAATGACTGCAAAGCATCAAGTCGTGCAATCAAAATCGAATCTGTTTGTATTGTTCTAATGTAATCAGCCAGACTAATAACTAATTCTTCAAATAATTTAGTTTCAAGAGTAAGGATTTTTTCTTCGGCATTTAGAATTTTTTCTTCATATTCTTTTAGCTCTTCAGTAATATATCTTTCGGCATTTGTAAGAGTTTGTTTACGATGCCATTCTTCAGGTACTTGATCTTTAAACCTGTTTGTTACTTCCAGATAATACCCAAATACATTATTATAACCTATTTTTAAAGAAGTAATTCCTGTGTTCTCAACTTCTCTTTCGCGAATTTTAACAAGATGATCCTTTCCGAAAAACATCAATTTTCTTATCTCGTCCAATTCCTCAGAAACTCCATCAGCAATAACACTACCTTTATTTAACATAGCTGGTGGATCTTCATTTATTTCCTTCTCAATTCTGCTGCGAATAGAAGGGCAAAAATTTAGTTGTTCTCCAATCTTTTTTAATGCTGAATTTTCAGAGTGCTCACAAGTATTTTTAATTGTTTCAACTGAATGAAGAGCTCTTTTCAGTTGAATTAATTCCCTGGGGTTAACTCTTTCAATTGCCACTTTTGAAATCAAACGCTCAAGATCGCCAATAACTTTAAAGTTTCTACTGAGAACATCATTAATATTTTTATTTTTTATCAGATATTCAATAATATCAAGTCGTTCTTCAATTGGTTGTTTTTCTTTCAGTGGAAGCACAATCCATCTTTTTAATAATCGCGAACCCATCGGACTGATTGTTTGATCGATAACATCAAGTAGAGTTGTTGCATCTTCATTTGGAGAAGAAATCAACTCAAGATTACGAATTGTGAATCTGTCGAGCCACACATATTTATCTTCCTCAATCCTCGAAATTTTTGTAATATGATTTACCTTGTCGTGATGAGTTTCAGCAAGATAATGGAAGGCTGCTCCTGCAGCAATAATAGCATTCTCAAGATTCTCTATCCCGAAACCTTTTAAAGAAGTTGTTCCAAAATGTTTTAGCAATAAATCGTAAGAAAACTCCTTTGTAAAAACCCAATCTTCGAAAGTGGAAATAAAATGTTTATTTCCGAATATTTCAAAAAACCTCTCTTTTTTATTTTTCTGAATAATAATTTCGCTGGGTTTAAAGCTTTGAATAAGCTTATCAACATATTCCAGCGAACCCCCGGTAACAAAAAACTCTCCGGTCGAAATATCAAGAAATGAAATACCTGAATTATTTCCATGTAAATGAATGCTTGCCAGAAAATTATTCTCTTTTTGCTCAAGAATTTTATCATTATACGAAACTCCCGGAGTAACAAGTTCGGTAACTCCCCGTTTAACAATTTTTTTTGTAAGTTTCGGGTCTTCAAGCTGATCGCAAATAGCCACCCTTTGTCCTGCCCTTACAAGTTTTGGCAGATAAATATCAATAGAATGATGCGGAAATCCTGCCAGTTCTATATAAGAAGCTGCACCATTTGCTCTTCGTGTCAACACTATTCCAAGAATATTTGCAGCTTTTATAGCGTCTTCTCCAAATGTTTCATAAAAATCACCAACTCGAAAAAGCAACATTGCATCAGGGTATTTAGCCTTAATGGAATTGTATTGCTTCATTAAAGGTGTTTCTGCTATTTTTTTCTTATGCTCTACCAATGCTTTTTATTAAAATTGAAAAACAAAGTTAAGATTATCTGCAATACTAGTGCAGATTAACTTTACTATTTTTAAAAGTAAAACGCCCAAAATGTAAAATAAAACAAAGCAATTCTAAACTGATGACTAAAGTTTTTTAAAGATAAATCTAAAATTCTTAATCATTTATTTTTTTCATCTACTTTTGTATTTATTCAAATTAACAGAATACATTTATTAATGAGAAAAACGAAAAACAGCGAATTGGGAAGAATTAGTGTAGAGGAGTTCAAGAAAGCAAAAAAAACTCCAATAACAATTGTCCTTGACAATATAAGAAGTTTAAACAATATTGGGTCGGTATTCAGAACATCAGATGCATTTATGATTGAAGAAATTCATTTGTGTGGAATTACTGCTACACCTCCAAATAAAGATATTCAGAAAACTGCACTAGGTTCAACCGAAACTGTTGATTGGGAATATTTTAACAAAACTTCCGACTCAATAGAATTACTTAAAAAGAATAACTACTCAATTATTGGCATAGAACAAGCAGATAAAAGTATTTATTTAGATAAATATTTCCCGGATAAAAACAAAAAACTTGCTATTATTTTTGGTCATGAAGTAAAAGGCATTGATACACAAATTATGAATATGATAGATACTTGTATCGAAGTACCACAATTTGGGACAAAACACTCAATAAATATTTCGGTTTGTGCAGGAATAGTTATTTGGGATCTCTTCTCAAAATTTTCAAAAATGTAACTATTTTATTTATTCTACGTATATTTATACTATCTGTCTATAAAGATGGTAGTTACATATATAATAAAATCAAAAAAAATATTATTATCTTTTTGAAAAATTTATATAAAAAGATTACTTTTGTTCATTAAAGAAAATAATTTCACTAAATGTTTGATAATTACAATAATTATATATACATTTGTTAGTTAAGAAAATCAACATTACATATTAATTCAATAAAAATATCATGAAAAAAATCAATCAAATTATTTTAAAAACAATTGCAATTACAGTTTTTGCAATTATCCCTGTAATCTTTTATGGACAGGGAACAGAAGAAAAAGCTGAAATAAAAGTAAAAACAGGATCATTTGCCCCATATTGGTTCTCTGGTGGTCACATCGGAGGGAACTTTCTTTTCGGTGATATTTCGGGATATGAATTTGGTCCTGGAGGAGATATGTATTTCGGAAGGCAACTTACTCCTATTTTTGGTTTAGATGTTCGTTTTTATAGAGCTATAGATGAAGATAGAGGAGAAAGTTTAAACCGCACATTTGATTCAGATTTATATGATTTTACTATCAATACAAAAGTTAACTTTAGTAATTTAATTTTTGGTTTTAAACCTAATAGATTAATTTCAGTTCATGGTTTAATTGGTTTTGGACAAGTACAGTTTAGGTCGACGTTGTTTGAAGGTGGTAAGCAAATCCGTATTTTCGGTGATGAAAACAGTCCTGAAATTGATAAGGGCGGTGGTTTTAATAGCAGAAAAGTTGAGTTAATAGTACCTGTTGGTTTTGGAGTTGATTATGAATTAGCTGAGAGTTGGGATTTAAATCTGGACGTGACTTGGAAACTTTCCGAATCTGATATTCTTGACGCTTCTTGGGTTGCTGATAGTAAAAAAGATGTGTATAGCTCATTGGGTCTTGGATTAACATATAAATTCGGACAAGGTAGCATAAAAAGTATGGCAAAAAAATTCGACGAAGTAACTATAAATGCTACTCCAAAAGTTCTTGAAGAACATGGCGAAAAAATTAAAGTTACTATCAAAGGAAACGTTCCGGAAAAATACTTCAGCAAAAAATCTGCAATGTGTTTAACTCCTGTATTAACTTATAATGGTGGTGAAACTGTTCTTCCAAGCTTCTCATTAATAGGTGAAGATGTAAGTGGTGATGGCACTCTTATTAATAATAAAACAGGTGGATCTTTTACTTATTATACTGAAGTTGATTACACTCCTGAAATGAACAATTCTGAGTTGATTATTAGACCAATTGTTTATAAAGCAGAAGACATAGTTTATTCAAATCTTGAAGAAATAAAAGCAAGTGCAACTTTTATCGAAATTGGAAAAAGAAAATTAGCTGACGGAGTTATCTATACTTCAGAAAGAATATTCGATAACGAAAATATGATTATCGCTTATCATAATTATGTAAAGGAAAATATTATTACAAAAAATTCAGGTCTTTTCTACCAGGTTAACAGACATAATCTAAACTGGAGAGTACCAATGAACAAAGCTCCTGAATCAAAAGAATCATTAAATAAAATATTTGATTTTATTAATGAAGGTTGGGTAATAAAAAATATCGAACTTAATGGCTGGGCTTCTCCCGAAGGTGAAGAAACTTTCAACGAAGGACTTTCAGAAAACAGATCTAAAACAGCTCATAAATACATGCTTCGAAAAATTAAACAATTAGCAAAAGCAAAAGATTCGAAACTTAATATTAATAATGTTGAAGAAGACATTACATTTGTTCTTAATCATTACGGACCAGACTGGAACGGATTCATTGATGCAATTACTACTTCTGATATTGCCGATAAAAACATAATTCTTAATGTTGTAAAATCTGCTGCAACTCCTGACAAAAAAGAGCAGGAAATCAGAAATATGATTGTAATTTATCCTGAAATTGAAGAAAATATTTTACCTCCATTAAGAAGATCAGATATTTTTGTTAACTGTTATGAACCAAAACTTTCAAGCGAAGAAATTGTAAAATTTGCTACTTCAGACCCATCACAACTTGATGGAAAAGAATTAATGTTTGCTGCAACTCTTATTAATGACCTAAATACAAAATTAGCTATTTACAAAGATGTTATTTCATTACACCCAAAATGCTGGAGTGCATATAACAACTTAGGAATGGTAAATATTGAACTTGGAAATTACGACAAGGCCTCAAAATTTCTCGCTAAAGCTAATGAGTTAACAGAAAATAATGGAAAAATTATTAACAACTTAGGAGTTCTTGCATGCAAATTAGGTAATTATAAAGAAGCCGGTGAACATTTCCTTAAAGCAAAAAGCTTAGGCGAAAATGTTGATTATAATCTCGGTGTTATCGAAATTGAAAATGGAAATTACGATAAAGCATTAAGCTTATTCGGAAATACAAAATGTGATTATAATGTTGCTTTAGCTCAGATGATGACAGGTAATATTGAAGCTGCAGAAAAAACTCTTAAATGCACAAAAGAAAATACCGCAGAAACTTATTATTTACTTGCTATAATTGGATCACGTACTACAAACACATCAATGATGTATGAATATCTGTTAAAGGCAATTGAAAAATGCCCTGCTTTAAAAGCTCAAGCTAAAGCTGACAGAGAATTTATCAATTACGAAAACGAAGCTGATTTTATCGCTTTAGTAAAATAGAAAAATTTGATTTTTTTTCATGAAAAAAGCCCCTTCCGGTATTATCGGTTTAAGGGGCTTTTTATTATTAGTCTGTTTTTTCGGAAACTAAGTTGTGACTGACCTTATGTTAGTTCTATTCTATGAATTCCAATTTCGTACGATTGTTTTATAACATTTATTATTTTATAATAATCATCTTGGTTTTTCACAAAATCGATATTATTTGCATCAATAATAAGAATTCGCATTTTGCGTTGTTGTCGAATATAATTAAAATATCCACTTTGAATTTTATCAAGGTATGATTTTTTAATATTTTTCTCATATTCGCGCCCACGATTTACAATGTTATTTTTTAAACGATCTACATCAACATAGAGATAAACCAAAAGATCAGGTTTTGGGAGAGATGAATTTATAAAATTGAAAAACTTTGAGAACAACGCATATTCATCATCCTTCAAAGTATTTCGTGCAAAAATCAATGTTTTATTAATAAAATAATCAGCAATCGTAAAACTCTTAAAAAGATCCTGATTTGATAATTGATCCTTTAATTGCTGAAAACGGGAAGCCATAAAAGACATCTCCAAAGGAAAAGCATATTTATCCGGTTCCTTATAAAACTTCGGAAGGAAATCATTGTCCTCAAATTGTTCTAAAATTAACTTTGCATTATATTGCTCAGCAATTTTTTCTGCTAAAGTAGTTTTACCGGCTCCAATAGTTCCCTCAATTGCTATATAATTATATTTCATTTATAATATTTTTCAAAACTTTTTAATCACTTTTACTTTAATTTCATCTTTGCATTTCTCTATCAATTCCGAAATAGTTTTTCCTAATTTAGGATGTAAAAGATTTTTATTTAATTCATAAAGCGGCAAAAGTGTAAACATCCGTTTGTGTAATTGCTTATGTGGAATAATAAGCTCTTCAGTTTCTATAATATCATCATTAAAAAAAAGAATGTCGATATCAATTAATCTTGATTGATATCGGTCTCCATGTTTTTTCCTTCCTAATTTTTTTTCGATTTCCTGATTTTTTTTTAAAATAATAAAAGGAGACAATTCCGTTTTAATCAAGACAACCTGATTTACAAATATATCTTCAGAGGAAAAACCCCATGGCTCAGATTCATAAAATGATGAACATTTAACAACATCACCTATTTCAATCCTGATAAATTCCAAAGCTTCCTTTAGAATTAATAATTTTTCACCAAGATTACTTCCCAAAAGAAGATATACATTATTATACATTGTAGAAAAAAAATTGATAATATTCAAAATTACAATAAGATTTTTAAAATTTGGGGATTGTTAATTTCTTTTGAAGAAATCAATATAAAATTACTTATGAAAATAAAATATTTAGTAAAATATTCTGTGAATCTACCCTCTCCACAGCTTATCAAGAATACTTTTAATCTTGTTACTATATTCCGGATCAGATGCCCATCTTCCGGAGAGATTATCAACAGTTGGTGATATTCCGCGTTCTACAAAATAAAATCTATTATCAAGCAATGCATTTTTTATCGATTTATCACTGGCATATGCTTTTAAATGTTGAATATGCGCCCTTATTCCTTCTTTTTTTGAATTGAATTTTTGTCCACAATTATCAATATTTATTGTCCCTAAACCACAAAAATTATTTTGATTTGGATGAACAACTCCATTAAATTTCAGAAAACCTGTTTCAAGACACATTTGACTAAATGCAATATCATGATTTACACCCTCTTTATTCGATTCACTAATATACAATTTCGAAATATTTTTTGCTTGTAGAATTGAAATTTCAGAATTGTTTGAATGAAGAAAAACAGCCAATTCATTACACGACATTTTTCCAATTGTCATTATTTTATATAATGAGCTAATTTTTTTTCTAATAATAATACGTGTCTCATTTATTTTGTATAATTCAGGATTAATAATAAACACATTTATATTTCTTTTTAGACTGTTGACAAAAAAAGGAATATTTGCAATTTCATTATCATAGTCAGGAATACTATCCACGTTTGAGGCCGGCAAATTATAACTTCCGTTGTAAAAACAAAAAAGAATAATAATTAAAATTGATTTCTTAAAAATTTTAAATTCCTTCATTTTTTATGATCTGCAAAAACAAATATCACAATTTTAATTGTTCATTAAATAGAATTTTAAAATAATTATTCACATACTACTGTTGATATTTAATTAATTGAAGATATAATTTCTAAAACACTGCTGAGCATTAAGAAATATTTCTTATTATTGCATTGATAAACCAACTTTATATAAATTATCTAAACAAAAATATCATGAAACAATTCTTTAAATTTATGTTTGCATCAATGTTGGGTTTCTTCCTGACATTTATTATAGTATTTTTTCTTTTTATAGGATTAATTGCTTCTATTGCATCATTTGCAGATGACAAAGCAGTTGATGTAAAAGAGAAATCATTGTTACGTTTAACTTTCGACAAGCCTATTTACGATCGTACTCCAAATAATCCTTTTGAAAATTTTGATTTCCAAAATATGAAATCAAACAATACCGCAGGATTAAATGATGTATTGAAAAACTTAAAAAAAGCTGCAACAGATGAAAACATAAAAGGTATTTACCTTGATCTAAGTAGTATTCCAACAGGTATTTCTACACTTGAAGAAATTCGTAATGCAATGATTGCATTCAAAGAATCAGGAAAATTTATTATCAGTTATGCTGAATCTTATTCAACAACTGCATATTATCTTGCAACTGTTGCTGATGAAATAATTCTCAATCCTGACGGAGATATTTTGTTTAAAGGTTTAGATGCCGAAATTATGTTTTTAAAAGGTACTCTCGAAAAATTAGATATTGAAGCTCAAATTATTAAAGTAGGAAAATATAAAAGTGCAGTCGAACCACTTATTTTGGATAAAATGAGCAAAGCTAATCGTGAGCAAATGCAGACTCTCGTAAATTCTATTTGGGGAAAATTACTTGAAGCAATTTCAGAAACCAGAGGTATTTCGATTGAAAATTTAAATCTTATAGCTAACAATCTTGATGTTACTGAAGCAAACCAAGCACTAAAACATAATTTTATTGATAAGATAATGTATAAAGATGAAGTTCTTGAAGTTCTCCGCAATAAACTCGGAATTGGCGAAAATGACAAAATCAATACATTATCTATGAATAAATATACTAACGCTCCTGCCACTTCAAAAACTATTAAACGTAGCAGAAACAAAGTAGCTATTGTTTATGCAATTGGCTCTATTGAAGGAGGTGAAGGTGGCGAACGTAAAATTGGTTCAGAAAAAATTTCAAAAACACTTCGTAAAGCAAGACTCGACGATAACATAAAAGCAGTAGTTTTCCGTGTAAATTCCGGTGGAGGAAGTGCACTTGCTTCTGAAGTTATTCGCAGAGAAGTTGAACTTACAAGCAAAATAAAACCTGTTATTGTTTCAATGGGTAATCTTGCTGCTTCAGGTGGTTACTGGATATCTTGTTCTGCTGATAAAATATTTGCCGACCCAACAACACTTACAGGATCTATCGGTGTTTTTGGAATTATTCCTAACCTTAAAGATTTTTATAAAAATAAACTTGGGATTACTTATGATAATGTAAAAACAAATGAAAATTCAGATTATATAACTGCAAACCGTCCTTTAACAACTTATCAAAGAAAAATCATACAGAAAGGTGTTGATAAAATATATAATGAATTTTTAAATCTTGTTGCCGAAGGAAGAAATATGACCACCGAACAAGTGAATAAAATCGGACAAGGAAGGGTATGGTGTGGAGTGGATGCATTGCGAATTGGCTTAATTGATGAATTAGGCGGAATAGAAGATGCAATAGCTGCAGCTGTCGAAATTGCTGAACTGCCGGATTATAGAGTTATTGAGCTTCCTGAACACAAAGATCCTTTCCAGGAAATATTTACTGAATTATTCAACAATACAAAAGCCATGTTAATAAAAAGTGAACTTGGTCAGCACTATAATTATTATAACTACATAAAAGAAATTTCAGAAATGGAAGGTGTACAGGCAAGGCTTCCTTTTGTTTTTGAAATTAATTAGCACTTGTCTGTATTGCAATAAAATAAAAAAACAGTTTTAATATCGAACATCGATTAACGATTTTAGATTTTAGATTTTAGATTTTTGGTACTTCGCAAATCAAAAATCGGTGTTCGATATTCATTATTCAGATTTCTGTATCTTAAAAATCAATTAACTGTTCTTTAAACTTCACAATTTTTTCTTCTTTTGTAAGATCGAAATCATTATAAATGAGTTCATTTACCCAACTTCCATACATAGGATTTGGCAATACAATAAATTTTCTTCCAAACTCATTTCTCAGACTATCAGTCAAAGAAAATCTTTCTTCAATATTTTTATTATCAAAAATATTCATAAAGTCACCAAGATTGTCTCCCATCAATAAAACTATTTCATGATTGGCTTTTACAATATTTCTACGAGGCTCCTTGTCAGATTTGTCGGTTCTCATCAAAAGATGTTCTTTATCAACAAAAGGAAAACCTTTCTCATGAAGATTTTTTAGAGTAGCATCATAAATTTTTATTTTTCTATTGGTAATATAAAACACATCCACACCTTTTGATTTTGCATAATTCAAAAACTCAACTGAACCGGCAAGTGGTCTTGCATTTGCGAGTTCGCACCATTCATTCCAATACTTTGGATAATCAGCATTTTCAACTATACATTTTGCTTCGAAAGGGCTGTTGTCAAGTATAGTTTCATCAATATCAACAACTATCGCAAGCTTTTTTGTTAATCCGGCTCTTCTCATTTCATTGTCGAGCACCAGCTTCGCCATATTAAATGCTTGATAAGATAATGCTCTTTTTTCAGCTGCTTTTTGTTGAAACAATGTCGCAAACAAGAGATAATCATTATTTGCTTTTTCAGGATTTTCCTGATTTGTTTTACATCCAGAAATTATTCCGACAAGGAAAATTACTAGAAAGAGAGATTTAATATTTTTCATAATAATGCTATTTAGTTTTATTATATTTTTTCATTATTCAATATTTCACAACAAATTCAAAGTACAATTCAACAAAAAACAAAAAAACCGGACTCCTTAGAATCCGGTTCTAAAATTAGAAATTCTTTTTCAATTACTTTGAAAAATCCATTTTAGACATTCTCACGTAATTGTTATATCTCCACTTAGCATCCTCTTCAGCTATTTTGAATAATCTTTTTGCTTCATCGGGGAAAGTTTTAGTAAGAGAAGTATATCTTACTTCATGGTTAAGGAAATCTTGGAATCTACTCCAATCCGGTTCTTTCGAATCAAGAGTAAATGGGTTTTTACCTTCTTTTTCAAGAAGAGGGTTATAACGATAATTATGCCAATAACCGGCTTCGACAGCAAATTTCTCTTCTGCCTGAGATCCTGTTAAACCACCTTTGATACCATGAGCAATACAAGGAGAATAAGCAATAATTATTGAAGGACCGGGATATGCTTCTGCTTCTTTTACAGCTTTAAAAACCTGTGATTGACTTGCACCCATCGAAATCTGTGCAACATAAACATAACCGTAAGTCATAAACATTGCACCAAGGTCTTTTTTCCGTACCTTCATTCCTGAGGCAGCAAATTTAGCAACTGCACCTGTAGGAGTTGATTTAGATGCTTGTCCTCCGGTATTAGAATAAACTTCAGTATCCAAAACTAATACATTTACATCCGCACCTGTAGCAAGAACATGGTCTAATCCTCCATATCCAATATCATAAGCCCATCCGTCACCACCAATAATCCATTGTGATTTTTTTACTAGATATTGTTTAAGGTTAAGAATATTTTCTGCTAAAGGATCAGTTTCATTTTCGAGAGATTTAACAACTTTTCCTGAGGCTATTTCAGAATTTACTGCATCATCTTTTGCATCTATCCATTCCTGCATTGCTTCTTTTGTTTCAGCATTAAAGTCTTTTTTCATAGCTTTTTGCATTCTATCAACAAGACGTTCTCTCATTTTTGAAACACCAACAGACATTCCGTATCCGTATTCTGCGTTATCTTCGAATAATGAATTTGCCCATGCTGGTCCGTGACCGTTTACCCGGCTTGGACAATAAGGAGTTGAAGGAGCGGCAGCACCATAAATTGAAGAACACCCTGTCGCATTGGATATCATCATTCTTTTACCAAACAATTGTGTAAGAATTTTAATATAAGGTGTTTCTCCACAACCGGCACAAGCTCCGGAGAACTCAAATAAAGGTTGTGAAAATTGGCTATTTTTAACAGTTTTGTCTTTAGGAACAACATCATCTTTATAACCAACTTTTTCGTGCATATAATTCCATCTGTCAACTTCATCAAGCTGAGTACCGATTGGTTTTAGAACTAATGCTTTTGTTTTTGATGGACAAACCTCAACACAACTACCACATCCTGTACAATCAAGAACACTAATTTGAATTTTGAATTTATATTCTTTAGTTGCTCCAATACCCTTAATAGTTTTAGTACCTTCAGGTGCATTTGCAGCTTCATCATCAGTTAAAAGAAACGGACGAATTACAGCATGAGGACATACATAAGCACATTGATTACATTGTATACAATTATCAGCATTCCATTCAGGTACATTTACAGCAACACCACGTTTTTCGTAAGCAGTAGTTCCGGCAGGAAAAGTACCATCTTCACGACCAAGAAATGCACTTACCGGAAGGTCATCACCTTTTAACATATTAATAGGATCAGCTACATTTTTAATAAAATCAGGTAAATCTTTTTCTTCTTTTTCTTCTTTAGGAATAATGTTTTTCCATTCTTCAGGAATCTCCACTTTAACAATAGCACCACCATTATCAACGGCAGCGTAGTTCATATTTACAATATTCTCTCCTTTTTTACCATATGATTTTTTAATTGCAGTTTTCATTTCATTAACTGCATCTTCGTAAGGAATAACTTCAGCAACTTTAAAGAAAGCAGATTGCATAATAGTATTTGTTCTGTTTCCAAGACCAATTTTTTCGGCAATTATGGTTGCATTGATTATATACATTGAAATATCATTTTCAGCAAGATATTTCTTCATGTTATCAGGGAGTCTGTCTTTTGTTTCTTCTACATCCCAAATACTGTTCAATAAAAAAGTACCACCTTTTTTCAATCCTTTAAGCATGTCATATTTATCAAGATATGCAGAAACATGGCAAGCAACAAAATCGGGAGTTCCAACAAGATAAGGGGAACGAATAGGATTATCACCAAATCTTAGGTGAGAAACAGTGATACCACCTGATTTCTTAGAATCATAAGCAAAATACGCCTGGCAATATTTATCAGTGGATCCACCAATAATTTTTATCGAGTTTTTATTTGCACCGACAGTACCATCAGCACCAAGTCCGTAGAACTTAGCTTCGAAAGTTCCTTCAGGAGCTACACTAATTTCGGGAAGTATTGGCAATGAAGAATGTTTAACATCATCATTAATTCCAACAGTAAAACGGTTTTTAGGTTTTTCGGAAGCAAGATTATCAAATACAGAAATCATCATTGCAGGTGTAGTGTTTTTTGAACTTAACCCATAACGTCCACCAACAATTATTGGGGCATTTTCTTCGCCATAAAACAAATCTCTTACATCAAGATATAGTGGTTCTCCGTTAGCACCAATTTCTTTAGTTCTGTCGAGAACAGAAATTCTTTTTACTGACTCAGGACAAGCTTTCATAAAATATTCCTTTGAAAATGGTCTGTAAAGATGAACTATTATTAAGCCTATTTTCTCACCGCGAGCATTTTTATAATCAACAACTTCTTTTATTGTTTCAGTTATCGAACCCATTGCAATTACAATGTTTTCAGCATCTTCGGCACCATAATAATTAAAGGGGTGATATTCTCTTCCTGTAATTTCTTTCATTTCCTGCATATATTCATCAACGATATCAGGAATATTATCATAAAATTTATCTGCTACTTCTCTTGATTGGAAATAAATATCAGGATTTTGAGCAGTACCACGAGTAACCGGATGTTCAGGATTAAGAGCATTATCTCTAAATTTTTGTAGTGCATCATAATCAACTAATTCAGCCATCTTATTCTGGTCCATAGCTTCAACTTTTTGTATTTCGTGTGAAGTTCTAAAACCATCAAAGAAATGTATAAAAGGAATTCTTGTTTTAATTGCAGTTAAGTGGGCAACTCCGGCAATATCCATAATTTCCTGAGCACTACCTGTTGCAAGCATTGCGAAACCAGCCTGACGACAACTCATAACATCGCTATGGTCACCAAAAATTGAAAGTGCCTGAGCAGCTAAACTACGTGCACTTACATGAAAAACTGCCGGTAATAATTCGCCTGATATCTTGTACATATTAGGAATCATAAGCAATAATCCCTGTGATGCAGTAAAAGTACTTGTTAAAGCTCCTGCTTGTAAAGCTCCGTGAACAGCACCAGATGCACCGCCTTCTGACTGCATTTCAGAAACTCTTACAGTTTCCCCAAAAATGTTCTTTTGTCCATTGGCAGCCCATTGGTCAATGTACTCCGCCATATCTGATGATGGAGTGATAGGATAAATGGCAGCAACTTCACTAAACATATATGCAATATATGATGTAGCATAGTTACCTTCACATGTTATAAATTTTTTCTTTTCCATATTATATTGAATTTTAAGACTTTGAATTAGTTTCTCATGATTTTTTAAAATTTAGCACAAAATTACAAAATATTATTAGTCTGTGTCAAACAACACTAATTTTCATTACGCAAAAAGTTTATTTATATTGGTTTTAGATTATGAATTTCAGGCAATAAAAATATCCTCCATGTCATCAAAAATATAGAGGATATTTATTATATGTTTTATTTACAAAAAAAATCTTAGAGTCAAAATTTAAAGGGGTTATTTTAAGTTATCCGTAGCACGACTTAGAGTGTAGTAATGAGTTTAGGCTGTTTAAAAACCCGTAGCACGACTTTGAGTGTAGTACTGAGTTTAGGCTGTTAAAAACCCGTAGCACGACTTAGAGTATAGTACTGAGTTTAGGCGCTGTTTAAAAACCCGTAGCACGACTTTGAGTCGTACTACGGCTATGTATTATTCAATTACAATTTCATCAGCAAAAATCCAGGTTTTGCCACCTTCCCCTTTATGCCAATCCGGACAATTGCCCATATTTTTTGCGATTACTTTTATGTATCTGGCTTTTTTGTTGATTTTTCTTAAAGCTAAATTTTGGATAATTCCACCATCATCCCTTAAAGATATGTTGTTGTTTACAGAACCAATAAAATCGAAATCTTTTCCATTAACAGAAATTAAATAATCAACTTTTTCGGGCATAAATATCCATGAGTTTTGATCTTGCAAAAAACCTGTTGAAAGCAAATTTATTTTTTGAATTTTCCCCAAATCAATTATTACGTCCATATCAATTCCATGATATCCTTGCCATGCACCCGTTGCATAATTTCTGCCTCCACGCTGATAATCTATTAAAGCAATATCACCGCCTGCAGTATATTGCGAATTATATTCGCTGAGAATTTTTATACTCCTTCCTTGTGGAATTTTTTTGAATTCGGCAGAAATTATTCTACTTGCCTTTTCATTTTCATAAGAAATTGCTTTAAAATTTGTTGTTCTTTTTATTGTAATTGCTTCATTATATTTTTGTGAAGTTTTATCGGACCTTGTTCCGTTTGTTGTGAAATAAATTTCCGCATTATCATTAAAATGTTTTATTTCAATTTTCATTGATTTTGTGAAAACATTTCCTGAAGAAACAAAGTGTGGCACTGATGTAATTATTTCATCTTTAATTGCTGAAACAGGAATGTCATTTTCGCTGCTTCCCCAGTTTTTATTTGCCTCGTCTCCCATTTCAAAAACTAAAGTTCCTCCATTTTTTATGTCATCATGTAAAATGTAAGATTTTGAATGTTCTTTGTCGTTTAGTTTTGCTGATTGAATATAAATATTTTTATCAGAAACATTTTTTGCTTCAATAACAAATGCCTTTCCATTTTCGAGATTGATAGTTACTTTATCAAAAATTGGTGTTCCAATTTCATAGGTGTTGTCTCCCGGACAAACAGGATAAAACCCCATTGCACTTAAAATATACCATGCCGACATTTGTCCGCAATCTTCGTTTCCACAATATCCATCATGATTTGGGGTATAAAGCTCGTCTAAAATTTGTCGTATAATTTTTTGAGTTTTCCAGGGTTCACCAACATAATTAAATAAATAAGCCATATTATGACTAGGTTCGTTTCCGTGAGCGTATTGCCCAATTAAACCTGTAATATCCGATTGATGACGACCCGATAGCTTTGATTCAGTTGAAAATAATTCTTTTAGTTTTGCAGAGAACTTTTCTTTCCCGCCAAGACGATTAATTAAACCGGAAACATCGTGAGGAGCAAAGAAATTATATTGCCATGTATTTGCTTCGGTAAGCATAAAATTTACTTCTGTCGGGTCGAAAGGATTTACGAAACAAGAGTTTCTTTTACCTCTCATAAAACCACTTTCTTTATCAAAAATATTTTTATAATACTGGGCTCGTTTGATAAATTTCTTATATGTTTTTTTATCGCCAAGTTCTTTAGCCATTTCTGCTATACACCAGTCGTCGTAAGCATATTCGAGAGTTCTCGAAACTGATGCACTTTCTTTATCGGCAGGAATATATCCAAATTCTTTGTACGAATCAAGTCCAAACTGGTTTTCATTAGCGCTTTTTATCATTGCCTGCAAAGCTTGTTCAGCATCAAAATCACGAATACCTTTTTTGTAGGCATCAAGAATAACGGGCACTGCATGATATCCAATCATACAATTGGTTTCATTTCCGGCAAGTTCCCATACAGGTAATAATCCTCCAGTTTGATACATGTTCAGCATCGAATTAATGAAGTCATTTGTTCGTTTAGGTTCAACAATTGTAAACAGAGGATGTTCGGCTCTGAAAGTATCCCACAATGAAAATACTGTGTACATATCCGATTTTTTATTTTGATATCTTTTCCCGTCGTGAGCTCTGAATTTTCCATCAACATCATTAAAAATATTTGGAACAACAAATGAATGGTATAAAGCTGAATAAAAAACTGTTTTTTGCTCATCAGAACCTCCTTCAACATTAATTTTACTAAGTTGTTTGTTCCATGTTTGGGATGCTTGTTTTTTAATTTTATTGAAATTCCAGTCAGGGATTTCGGCGTTTAGATTTTTCTTTGCTCCCGGAATATCAACAGAAGACAATCCAACTTTTACAAATATTTCTTCGTTTTTTTCAGTGCTAAAACTAACAAATGCTTTAATGTCTTTTCCATTTTGTTTTATGAATGATTTATTATGAGTTTCACCATCATCTTCAATAACAAAGTTTTCGAATGATTTTGAGAATTCTGCATAAAAATATGTTTGCTGATCTTTTGCCCAACCTTTTGTGCGTCTGATACCTGCACAAGTTCTGTCGCTTAAAAACTGAAATTCAAGATAGATAATTTTGTCGGAGGTTACTCCTTCAGTAAGATCCATTATTATGTTTGCCTGATTGCTTTCGGGGAAAGTGTATTTATGAAAACCTGCCCGTTTTGTTGTTGTTAGTTCTACATCAATATTGTAATCATCGAGAGTGACAGCATAATATCCGGGTTCAGCTTTTTCTGTTTTATGATTAAATGTTGATCGATAACCGGATTGAGGGTTGTTTTCCTCACCTGGAATTAATTTTACTTCACCAACAGTAGGCATAAATCTAAAATCTCCATAATCGCCAACTCCGGTTCCAGAAAGATGAGTATGGCTAAACCCAAGAATTGTACTGTCGGAATAATGATAACCCGAGCAACCGTCCCAGCTGTCGATACGAGTATCAGGACTTAGTTGCACCATCCCAAAAGGCATAGTTGCACCGGGATAAGTATGTCCGTGACCACCTGTGCCAATAAAAGTGTCAACATAGTTTACTGGTTTTTTGTTGAAAGAGCATCCTGAAAAAATCAGAATTGAAATGACAGAAATAAATATAAGTTTTTTCATTATTATGAGATTTTAAAATCATCACAAAAATACAAGATTATATACTTGTACGAAACGGAATTGCAAAATTTCCAGTTTTGTTTTGTACCGCATTACTACTTCTAAACAGCTTTTGCTTTGCAAAATTGTTAAGAATTAGTATAAATACGGATAATTTATTTTGGGAATTATTTTCGTGATAAACAATTATAAATTGTTATTTTAAGTTTGTGACAATTAATTTACATATATAGTAATTATTTTTTGTAAATATTTTTACTATGTAAACCCCATTATTTGCAGGGCTTTTAATAGTAAAAAAGTTGTTATGAAATTCGTGTGAAGAAATTTCTTTACCGTATAAATCAAAGACCATTAAATAGTTGTTAAAGTTATTTAATTGATCAATTTCAAAATAAACGCTTGTTGAACTGCTTACGGGGTTTGGATAACAAACAACTTTATCTTTTGGATGCAGGGCTTTATCAATCCCAACACTTGCACAGCTATCAGTAATCACATAACAAGTATCTCTCCAGCTTCGCCAAACCTCGTCTCCATTAACGGAAAAGCAAAGTAACTCATTCCATCCTTCCCAATAGGGTTCAATCAATCCCAATAAACCTGAAGTGCAACCTATACCCTCAACAATTTGTGGCCATCCTTCAAATGGCATCTCATAATCAAGATGCCAAACCCGTCTGTTTATTCCATCAAATGTTGTTATGGTATCTATTGATTTGACATAAACTCCAAAATAAGGACTAAACCAACCCATCTCGTAGGGTAGAGTATCACCTACTTGTAATGTATAATCATAAAGCAACTTTTCTCCAGCATAATCATTCCATCTATAATAAACTTTGTGATTAATTGTATCCTCCCTCAGTGCTCCATCATATTCAGGTCCGCTTATGATAATATCAGAGCAAAATACATCACGCCTCAGATTATAAATTTTGTGATATACTGTGTCGTTGAAAACTGTATCTCCTTCGATATATGTATCACCAATGCCATTATAGAAAAAGGGGCTTGGTTGCCACGAGTAGGTTTCTTTCCAAACTCCTCCGGAGTCAGGAAATGGGATGTAATTTTGTGCAAGTGTTATTGAGTAAACAAAATTGCACAAAATAAAAAAAAGTAAAATTTTTCGTTTCATAATATTAGTTTTTAATTGATTATGAATTTAATTGAAAAATATTGTTTAATATTGTGAGAGTATAAGCGTAATAAATATATCCCATTAGAAAAACGGCTGTTTTGTA
>CAYOKJ010000038.1:0-2981 GCA_964404485.1 uncultured Bacteroidales bacterium
ACCTTCAAACTATTCATAAATGCTTCGCAATCGTATAAATTTTAATAAATTTGCAAAAAAAATATCTAATGAAGGAAAAACTTAAAAATCCAATCTTTTCGATTATTAGCAAAACTGCAAAACAAGAAAATATTCAAGCTTTTGTTATTGGTGGTTTTGTGCGTGATTTGATTATGGATCGTCCTTCACAAGATATTGATGTTGTTGTACTTGGAAGCGGAATTGATTTTGCCGAAAAAGTTGCAAAAAATATTGGTGAAAATGTCAAAGTAACTTATTTCAAAAACTTCGGAACTGCAAGAATAAATTGGGACGACAATGAGATAGAATTTGTAGGAGCAAGAAAAGAATCTTACCGAAAAGATTCAAGGAAACCAATAGTTGAAAACGGAACACTTCAGGATGACCAAAACCGTCGGGATTTTACTATTAATGCCCTTTCTTTAAGTTTACAAGAGAGTAACTTCGGAGAGTTAGTTGATCCTTTCAACGGATTTCAGGATATTAAAAACAGGATAATTCGTACTCCACTCGATCCCGACATAACTTTTTCGGATGACCCGCTGAGGATGATGCGTGCCATACGTTTTGCATCACAACTAAAATTTAAAATATCACCGGTAACTTTCGAAGCTATTAGAAAAAACTGTAAAAGAATTTCTATAGTTTCAAAAGAACGAATTATAGGCGAATTAAATAAAATTGTACTTTCCGAAAAGCCTTCTTATGGTTTTAAACTTCTTGATTCTTCAGGTTTGTTGAATGAATTTTTTACACACTTATCAGATCTCAAAGGAATAGAAACTGTTGACGGCAAAAGTCATAAAGATAATTTTTATCATACTCTTGAGGTTCTTGACAGAATTTCAGTTAACACAAATGACCTTTGGTTGAGGTGGGCTGCTCTTTTGCATGATATTGCAAAACCGGCAACAAAAAGGTATGATAAAGAAACAGGATGGACATTTCACGGGCATGAATTTATGGGTGCAAAAATGATTCCTTCAATCTTTAAAAAGTTAAAACTTCCATTGAATGAAAAAATGAGGTATGTTCAAAAACTTATTATGCTTCACATGCGGCCTATTATTCTTTCAACCGACGAGGTTACAGATTCGGCTGTAAGAAGATTGCTTTTTGAAGCCGGTGACGATATTGAAGATTTAATGAAACTTTGTGACGCAGATATAACATCAAAAAATCCAAAAAAGGTTAAACGTTTTCTGCATAATTTTAATATCGTAAGACAAAAACTTGTTGAAATTGAAGAAAAAGATAATGTAAGAAATTTCCAGCCACCTATAAGTGGTGATGATATTATTAATACATTTAACATTGAACCTTGCCGGGAAGTCGGGATAATAAAAAACGCAATTAAAGAAGCCATTCTTGAAGGTAACCTGGAAAATGACTTTGACAAGGCTTTCGATTTTATGATAAGAGAAGGCGAAAAATTAGGGCTTAAAAGACAAAAATAATAATGAAGCAAGACATAAATTATAATAAAACTTTGATTGTAATTTTGGGTCCTACCGCCATCGGCAAAACAGCTTTAAGTATTAAGCTTGCCAGGCATTTTAACACAGAGATTATTTCATCAGATTCACGACAGTTATTCAAAGAAATGAAGATTGGGACAGCAGTTCCAAGTACTGAAGAATTGAATTCAGTTAAACATCATTTTATAGGCAACTTATCAATATCTGATTATTATAATGTTTCGAAATTCGAAAAAGAAGCTCTTCATAAACTTGATGATATATTTTTAAAAAATAATCTTGCAATTATGGTTGGAGGCTCGGGCTTATATATTGATGCTGTGTGTAAAGGAATTGACGATCTTCCCGACCCCGATAAAAAACTAAGACACGAAATAAATGAAATTTTTAAATCCTCAGGCATAGAGGCATTACAAAAGAAACTCAAAGAATTAGACCCTGAATATTATTTAATAGTTGACCTGAAAAATCCGAAGAGATTAATGAGAGCAATTGAAGTTTGTCTTCAAACAGGAAAAACATACACATCACTAAGGAAAAACAAAACTGGAAAAAGAGATTTTAATATTATAAAAATCGGGTTAAACTGTGAAAGAGAAAAACTATTTGAGCGTATAAATTTACGTGTCGATAAAATGATTAACGAAGGTTTATTTGATGAAGTTAAAGAGCTTTACAAACACAAAAATCTTAATTCATTAAACACAGTTGGTTATAAGGAAATATTTGATTTTCTGGATAACAAAACAACTTTTGAGCAAGCCATCGAAAACATTAAAACAAATACACGTCGTTACGCAAAGCGGCAACTAACATGGTTTAAAAGAGATGAAGAAATAAAATGGTTTCATCCTACGGAAAAAAATGAAATTATTTTGTACCTTTCAGAAAAAATAGATTATGCTTGAGACAGAATTAAAAAACATAGAACAAGAAGTAAAAGCCTGCACTAAATGTCCATTGCACCTCAGCAGAACAAATACTGTTTTTGGTGATGGAAATATAAATGCAGAAATATTTCTGATTGGCGAAGGACCGGGTTTTGATGAAGATAAAACAGGAAATGTATTTGTTGGAAAGTCAGGGAAATTATTGGATAAAATTCTTGAAGCATGCAATTTTAGCAGAAGCAAACATGTTTATATCGGGAATATTCTAAAGTGCCGTCCTCCGGGAAACCGAAAACCTACACCAGAAGAACAAATCGCCTGTCTCCCCTATCTTGAAAAACAAATTGAACTTATCGACCCAAAAATTATTATTACACTTGGTGCCACAGCACTTCAAGGACTATTGGGTGAGAACTTAAAAATTACAAGAGAAAGAGGCAATTGGAAATTATGGATGAACCGTCTTGTTATGCCAACATTTCATCCCTCGGCATTATTACGAAATCCTAACCTTAAAAAAGATACTTGGGAAGATTTTAAAAAAGTAATTTCAAAATATCGGGAGTTGGTTGATTCTGAGCACTACTGTAAA
>CAYOKJ010000038.1:3081-23623 GCA_964404485.1 uncultured Bacteroidales bacterium
ACTTCTTTTAATTCTTTTTCAAAAACAAAGCTAACCGAGCCAACGAAACTAAGAGGTACTTCATTGATTACTGAATATTTGCCAGCTTGATTTTCAAAAAATTCATCAAATGAAGTTAAAACAATTTCTCTAATAAAGGGATGAGAAATATTTTCGGATAAAAACATACTGAATGATGAGAAAAACTGATTTGGTTTTGGTTGATTGTATGTTGCATCTAATATTTTTTCAATATTTAAATCATACTTTACATTAAATCGTTTTTTAATCTCAACAGGAAACTGATCTTTTAAAAAAGCAGTAATAAGTTTTTTTCCCATAGAAGCTCCACTACCTTCATCACCATAAATATAACCTAAAGATGTAATATTTTCAACAATATCATTCCCGTTATAATAGCATGAATTTGATCCTGTACCGAGTATGCACGCAATTCCGGGCTTATCTCCAAACAAAGCATGAGCAGCACCAAGCAAATCGTGATAAACCTCAAAACGTCCGGCAGGAAATACGTTTTCTAATGCTTCTTCAATAATAAAACGCTTTTTTTCGGTTGAACAGCCAGACCCATAAAAGAAAACATTTTCAACTCTATTTCCATCTAAAAACGGAAGTAATTCTTTTTCAAGAATCTCTTTTATTTCCGGTGGCTTCAAAAAATAAGGGTTTATTCCTGCAGTTTCATATTTATGCATAGAATTATCTTTTTCAACTGCTACCCAATCAGTTTTTGTGGCTCCACTATCTGCTATCAATATCATAATGTTTCTTTTTCAATTCGTAAATGATTAAATGCTTTAATGATTAAATTAGTTGTAGATTTAATTGAGTTGATAATTATTTTAGCATTTTATTATTTTAGCATTTTAGCATTTTATCATTTTATCATTTTATTTAATCATTTTATCATTTTAGCATTTTATTTAAGCATTTTATCATTTTATCATTTTATCATTTTATTTAAGCATTCTACCAATCATAACTTCAAAAATAGTCTCTTAAAAGCTCCCTCTAAGAGCAATAATAAAATTTCTTCCGGGTGCGCAAATACCCGAAGAATATGGTCTTATTCTGTAATTAAAAATATTTTCTATCCCTGAGCTTAATTGAACTTCGGAATTTATCTGATATTGTATTTTAAAATTTATTGTCCACCATGAAGGTGAGTAAGGATTTCCATTTTCATCCTCAGAATACATATAGGTTTTATCTCTTTCGGATAGTGCAAGATTTTCGAACGAAATTTTACCATTATAAATAGAATACAATTTCAATTTAAGCTTATCGTTGGTATATGTAATTGAACTGCTTCCAAATAATGGGGCAACATGTCTGACAGGATATCCTTCATCATCTTTACCCTTTGCATAAGTGAGATTTGAACTGATTACAAAACCTTTTTTCAAATTCACTTTTAGCGTAATACTACCTCCATAAATAATAGCACTTCCTGTATTTGTAAGAGCTTCAACCTTACTCATTTCTCCATCATACATAATAGAATCATATCCATTAAAAGTAAAATCGCGGCGAACCATTGCATTATCAAGAATTGTATAAAAGATGGTAGCATTAATTTTCGACTGATTACTAAAATTACGAGAGGTACCTATATCCAGATTATAAGCATATTCAGGTTTTAGATTTTCGTTTGGAACAATTACTGTTCCGGGTTCTGAATCAAAAACTTTGGCAATATCATCAATATTCGGAGCCCGATAACCGGATGAGAGATTAATATTAAATTTCCAATTATTGTCAGTAAGATAAACCAAACCTGCACTTGCATTTAAAGCTCCTGTATTGATATTTATTTCATCATAAGGGAAATTAAAAAATGTAGTATCAATAAATTCAGATTTCATTATTACCTGGCTATATCGTAAGCCCGAGGAAATAGTAATCTTTTTCGAAATATTTGATTTAAAACTAAAATATCCTGCAAATGATGAGTAATCACTGCCACCATCGGGATAGCGTGTTGATGTTGGAAATTCTTCAAACGTATTAATATTTTCTATTTTTCCACTTGAATTTACCTTATTATAAAAACCTTCTAATCCATAAAAAATAGTTGACTTTTTGGATATTTTTTTATCAAGATCAAGATTTATTGAAGCAACATTTACATTTTCACTTCTACTTCTTAATTCATCGTTTTGGAATTTTCTATCGTTACGACTTTCATCAAATTTTTGATATGCAGCAGTCAAAATCAGTTCATCAAATAATTTTGATTTCTTAGTAAAATGAATATTTAAATTATTCATCATCCATTTTTGAGGTCCATAATACCATTCAGCATATTTCAATTTATCGTTTTTATACTGAATTAATCTGTCATAACGTGGTATATCAGAAGTTGTTGAATAATGAAATCCATAATTAATATCAAGATTATCATTTGGCTTAAATCTAATTTTTTGCAAGATATTTAATTGGTTAAAACCTGATTGTTTCTGAACATTTTCATTTTTATTATTGATAATTGTATCAACTCCGCTTCTTCTTTCAACATATTCATTACGTACATAATCATCATTACCTACAGAACCCATTTTTAAATCATCATAATCACTAAAAGTTACACTCGTTACAAATCCCCAGTTTTTCTTTCCATAATTAATATCAAAATGAGCAGTTTTCTCATTATTTGCAGATGAATATCTCAAAAGGGAATTGGCTGATATATGAGGTTTTTCATTTTCGGAAAGCTTAACTTTTCTCGTATGAAAATCCATTACACCGCCAAGAGCATCACTTCCATAAATTATTGATCCGGGACCAAAAACAACTTCAGCATTTTCAATAATATTTGGATCAATGGAAATCACATTTTGAAGATTTCCACTCCTAAAAATTGCATTATTCATTCGTACTCCATCAACAACAATTAAAACAGAATTAGCCGAAAACCCTCTAATCATAGGACTTCCACCACCCAGTTGACTCTTTTGAATATAAACTTCGTTAGAGATACTTAGCATATCAGCAGCTGTCTGCGGATTATTAAAAGCAATTTGCCTAGGTGGAATTGTAGTAATTTTATTTGGAATTTCATTTAAATTTTGCTCCCACTTACTGGCGGACACAACAAATTCATCAAGACTAACTAATTTTTCTATTAGCTGTATTTCGAACCCAAGCTTCTCAATAAAAGAAAATGGAATAACTAATTGATTATATGTGGGATGTTGAAATGTTAATGTATCAGTAAAATTATATTTACTTAAATCAACTTCGCCAAATTTATTAGTTAATGTGGTGATACTATTATCAGAATTAAAAACGGCAACAGAAACAATTGGTTTTAAAGTTTTGCTATTTACAACTTTTACAGTCTGCGAAAAGGTACTTATCGAAAAAAATAAAATAGATACTATCAGAATCAGATTTCTCATAATCATCTTTAGTTAATTAAAAACTGTGTTACAAATAATTTACTTACGCTTTTGTTGATATCCTCGTTTCTTTGCTGCATCTTCTAGTCTTTTCTGGAAACCTGATTTTTTCTTAGGTTTTTTCTTATTAGCAGCAATTTGCAATTTTAATTTTTTCTCGTTTATTGTTCTTTTGATCAAATACATCTGAGCAAAAGTGATAATATTTGCGAGAAAATAATAATAACTCAAACCGGCAGCATAATTATTAAAAATTCCAAGGAACATAATCGGCATCAAATACATCATAGTTTTCATTCCAGGCATCTGCTGACTTGAGCCCATCATTTGGTTATTTACTTTTGTATACAAAACTGTTGAAACAGTCATCAATAAAGTAAACAAACTAATATGATCTCCATAAAACGGGATTGAAAAACCATTTGGGAATGTCCAAATCGAATCATAAGTAGAAAGGTCAGTTGCCCATAAAAAAGATTGTTGTCTTAACTCAATCGAAGATGGAAAAAACCTGAACATTGCAAGCAAAATAGGCATTTGTAAAAGCATTGGAACACATCCGGCCATCGGGTTCACTCCAGCCTTTTTATATAGAGCCATAGTAGCCTGCTGTTTTTTCATTGAATCTTCCTTCTTCGGAAACTTCTTCGAAATCTCATCAATCTCAGGCTTAAGCACTCTCATTTTTGCTGAAGACTTATAGGTTTTATATGCTATTGGGAATAAAACAAGTTTAATAAGAATTGTAAGAATAAGAATTATTAATCCATAACCTATTCCGGTTCCTTCCAAAAGATTAAATACAGGAATAACTGCATAAGTATTTACCCATGCCAGAAGAAAAAAGCTCCAGCCCAAAGGAATTTGTCTTTCAAAATCCTGATGATATTGTCTTAAAGTATTATATCTATTTGGTCCAAAATAAAATGACATTGGAATGCTTTGATATGCCTGATTTGTATAAGGAAGCCCAAGCATTGCATTCATAGATTTTAAATATCTGTCAGATGTTGCGTTTGGGTCAGTATAAACTTTTATTTCCGGATCAACAAAATAATTCTCAGCAATCAGTATCGATGAGAAAAAATGTTGTTTAAATGAAACCCACTTAGCGTTTGTATTTAATTTTTCTTCATCATCTTTTGTTTCAGACAAATAGTCAACATCTTCTTTATAATATTTATAATAAATTGTAGGCCCATTCCAACGGTCAACAGTTTTTTCCTGTTTTCTTAAATCGTTTTTCCAAATAAGATCAAGATTATTTAATCTGGTTGAAATAATGTCTTGCATTCCAACAATATTAATTGAAAAACCAAGCATATAATCATCGCCTCTTATTGTGTACAAATACTCAATATATTTACTCTCGTCTAATATATTTTCATCCTTATTAGGATAAAGTCGCATTGCAAAAACAACAGAATCCGATTCTGAAACAAGCATTTTATCTTTTCCGGAATCAAAATGATCTGGCCAATATGGCTGAAAATAAAGATCATTTGTATTTAATAATCTGTTTAAAGCAAAGAAATTAAATCCAAAATATGCAGAATCAGAATCAAACAAAATAAGAGGTAGTGAGTCGTAAGTACTGTAATTTTTCAATTCAACAGATTGAATTTTGCCTCCTTTTGATGATACATTAATCTTAAAAACATCATTTTCGAGATTAAATAATTTATCCTCTCCGATGGAAGAATTTGCAAATACACCAAATTTTTCTTTGTTAATCTTTTCAGTAACCTCAGAATTGACAACTTCTGTGTTTTGTTGTTGAACTGCATCATTCTGAATATTTGCAAGAATACTTTGTTCTATTTTTTTCGCATAAGCCAAAGAGTCGTTTATTCTTTGAACTATAATAACAGAATCCTGTAAATGTTTTTTTTCAGCAAGTTCTTCTTTCGAAGGAGACATCCAAATACTCCATCCAACAAAAACGGCAGCAATTAATATTAACCCAATTATCGTATCTCTATTCATACTAATTTTGTTTTAAGTCGTTTTTTAAAAGGTGGCAAAGGTAATAATTTTAAAGATATTCAGTAAATTTTTGATTTACGAAAAAAATAAATTTATTAAAATCCATGTATCATTTTTAACTTTAGCAAAAAACCTTTCGATTAAAATTGAAAAGCAAGGTTTTTGTGTTTTGTTGCACGAAACAAAATAAATAATTAACAAAAGGTATTTTTGAAAAAGCTATTTTCAAGAATTTAGAATAAAGAATTCAAAATCCAGCACCAATCATTTCTTATTTTCCATAATAGCTTTAACAAACCCAACAAATAAAGGATGTGGTTCTGCAACAGTACTTTTATATTCAGGATGGAATTGAACTCCAATAAACCAAGGATGATCGGAAAGTTCAATAATCTCGACAAGGTTTGCTTTTGGATTAATACCTACAGGGATCATACCAGCTTTTCTAAATTCATCAACATATTTATTATTAAATTCATAACGATGTCGATGACGTTCGGAAATATTAGTTTTTTTATAAATGTCATAAACTTTATTTCCCTTTTCCAAATGACAAGGATATGCACCCAGGCGCATTGTACCACCTTTTTTATCGATATTTTTCTGATCTTCCATAATATCAATTACAGGGTACATTGTTTTTGGGTTCATTTCAGTTGAATGCGCATCCGCATATCCCAAAACATTTCTGGCAAATTCGACAACAGCACATTGCATACCGAGACAAATTCCCAGGTAAGGAATTTTATTCTCACGAGCATATTGAGCGGCAACAATTTTTCCATCTATTCCTCTACCACCAAAACCGGGTGCAACAAGTATTCCGTCAATTTCTTTTAATAATTCGTTTTTAGTATTCTGAGTTATTTTTTCAGAATGTACAAGTTTAATGTTTACTTTGCATTGGTTCATCGCACTTGCGTGAACAAATGACTCACTAATAGATTTATAAGCATCTTGCAATTCGACATATTTACCAACAAGAACAACTGTAATTTCATTTAAAGGATGTTTTAGTTTATACAAGAATTCTTTCCATAATTTTAAATCAGGATCAGATCTCCTCGGCATTTCAGTTTTATTCAAAACTTCGATATCCAAACCTTCTTCTTTCATTAATAATGGAACATCATAAATTGATTTAGCATCAATAGATTCTATAACAGAGCTTGGAGAAACATTACAAAATAAAGCTATTTTTCTTCGTAATGCTCCCGGCAAATGATACTCGGTTCTACAAACAATAACGTCAGGCTGAACTCCTTGTTCAAGTAATGTTTTTACCGAATGTTGCGTTGGTTTTGTTTTTAATTCACCGGCAGCAGAAAGATAAGGAACCAAAGTAAGATGCACAACAGCGCAGTCTTTGCCCATTTCCCATCTAATCTGTCGAACAGTTTCGATGTACGGCAAAGATTCTATATCACCCACAGTACCGCCAATTTCTGTAATTACAAAATCAAATTTACCTGTTTTCCCAAGTTGCTTAATACTTCTCTTTATCTCATCTGTAATATGAGGAATAACCTGTACAGTTTCTCCAAGATAATCGCCTCTTCTTTCTTTATTAATAACAGTTTGGTATATTCGTCCTGTTGTTACATTATTATCCTGCGATGTAGTATTATTTAGAAATCTTTCGTAATGACCAAGATCGAGGTCTGTTTCCGCTCCATCTTCAGTAACGTAGCATTCACCATGTTCATAAGGATTAAGTGTTCCGGGATCAATGTTAATATATGGATCGAGTTTTTGAATTGTTACTGAATATCCTCTGGATTTAAGCAATTTTGCTAATGAAGCAGAAATAATTCCTTTTCCTAGTGATGAACTTACACCACCTGTTACAAATATATATTTAGTATTTGTCATTTTATTTAATTTATTATTTAATTACAGATTTTGCTAATTCTGCAATTTTTTGAATGTTATTGATATCCCAAAAGAATTCATAAATGATTAAAACAATCATTCAACAACTAATCAACTGCCCATCAAATTTGCTAATAAACGTACTTATTAATAGTATTTATACCTTTGAACTTTTGAAATATATTTTGCCACCCGAATAACCTGAATTGAGTATCCAAATTCGTTATCATACCATAAATATACAACAATGTTTTTTTTATCTTCAGAAACTTTTGTGGCAGGACTATCAAAAATACAAGCAGCAGAATCACCAATAAAATCTGATGAAACAGCATCATATGCATTAGAATAACGAATTTGTTCAACAAGATCTCCCTCGAATGCAGCTTTTTTAATAAGATTATTTAAACTCTCAACAGTTGCTTCTTTTTTAATTGTAAGTGTTAAAATAACCAAAGAAACATTAGGAGTTGGAACTCTAACAGCATTTCCTGTAAGTTTTCCTTTTAAACTTGGAATAACTTTAACAGTAGCAGAAGCAGCACCGGTTTCTGTAATAACCATATTTAAAGGAGCTGATCTACCTCGACGATGTTTCTTATGGAAATTATCCAAAAGATTCTGGTCATTAGTATAAGAATGAATTGTTTCTAAATGTCCTTTTTCAATTCCCAATTCTTTTTCAATAACAGAAATTACTGGAACGGCTGCATTTGTTGTACAAGAAGCAGCAGAATAAATGTTGTTTTTATCAACATCAAACTCAAGATGATTTACACCATAAACAATATTAGGCACATCACCTTTTGCAGGAGCAGTTAATAATACTCTAGTAATCCCTTTAGCTTTCAAATGCCTTTCTAATTCATTTCTTGTTCTTAAAATTCCGGTATTATCAATCAATAATGCATTAAAAATTCCTTCTGATTCATAATCAATATCTTCGGGATTATTTGCTTCAAGCATTTTAATATAATGACCGTTTACAAAAATTGTTTTTTCATCAACATCTTCTACTGCTACACCTCTAAAAGGTCCATGTATTGAATCATGTCTGAATAAAGAAGCTCTTTTCTTTAAATCTTCTCCCGAGTTTTTTCGTGCTACAATTGCACGAACTCTTAACTGTGAACCGTTACCCTGAATAATTAATTCTCTGGCTAACAATCTTCCAATCCTTCCAAATCCATAAAGGACAACATCAATAGGTTTGTCATAATTCGGGCTTTTGCCAATAAGCTCACCTAATTTTAAGTTAATGAATTCTTTAGGATTTTTTATTTTATTATCTGCATCTGTATACTCCATATTCAATTTACCAATATCAATTTTGGTGGGTGGAATATTTAAACTACATATTACATTTGCCAGATCAAGTGATGTTTTAATATTTAATTGTTTATTAATTAATCTTTCTGAATATGAATGTCTGTGCAAAATAATACTCGCACTTCTGTCAAATAGCTGAGTTCTAAAAAATATTAGTTCTATTGATTTATCGTAAAATAATTTTGTTAAAACATTTATGAATTCGTTTGCATATTTTTCTTCTTTAATCCATTTATTCAACGAAGATTCATAATGGTGATTGGAATTTTTACTATTATTTGATTCGGACATAATATAGATTTTTTAATTAATAATTTGATTATCTAATATTATTTTCAAAATTAATAAAAAAAATAGATTACAAGTAATAGATAATTACTTGTAATCTATTTTTTATTAACATTTTTAATAATTAGTTTTCACCAAACTAATACATAATAAATGGCTGTTTTTTTTTATTGACCTAAATAAAATTTCAACAACTTACTTCTCGAATTATGCTTTAATCTTCTTATTGCTTTTTCTTTTATTTGTCGAACTCTTTCGCGTGTAAGGTCAAATTTTGCACCAATTTCTTCTAAAGTATGTTCATGATTTGCAGCAATTCCATAATATAAATTGATAACATCTCTTTCTTTTTCGCTCAGTGTTGATAACGACCTTGCAATTTCTTTTCCAAGAGATTCGTGCATTAGATCAGAATCTGTAACAGGATTATCTTCAGAAACAAAAATATCTAAAAATTTCATGTCATCATCCTGTGTTAAAGGAGCATCCATAGAAATATATCTGGTAGATATTTTCAAGGCTGATGTAATTTTATGTTCCGGTAATTCTAGTTGTTCGGCAATTTCATCAGGAGAAGGTGGTCTTTCAAACTTTTGTTCAAGTTTTGATGAAGCTTTCTTAATTTTATTTAATGATCCAACCTGATTTAAAGGAAGTCTTACTATTCTTGATTGCTCAGCAAGTGCCTGAAGAATTGACTGGCGAATCCACCAAACCGCATAAGATATAAATTTAAATCCCCTTGTTTCGTCAAATCTTTTTGCAGCTTTTATCAATCCTAAATTACCTTCATTAATTAAGTCAGGTAAACTTAATCCCTGATTTTGATATTGCTTTGCAACAGAAACAACAAAACGAAGATTTGCTTTTGTTAGCTTTTCAAGAGCAAGTTGATCTCCCGCTTTTATCTTTTGTGCTAATTGAACTTCCTCATCAGCTGTAATAAGCTCTTCCCTACCAATATCCTGTAAATACTTATCCAGAGAAGCTGTTTCCCTGTTAGTTATTGATTTGGTAATTTTAAGTTGCCTCATAACATTATCTTTTAATATCTTAACTAATTGTAAACCAATAAGGTAAAATTCTGACAATTAGCGTACAAAAGTAACAAAATTTTTTTGTTATACAAAACGAAATATTAATATTTTTTAATTATTCCTTTTTTACTCAAATATTTTAGTTTCCAAACCCATAAATAATCCTCATTCCGTTTGGATAAACCCCTTCAACATTAAGGACTCCATTGCTCGAATTATTAATTGCATTATCAATATCACTTTTATTGTTAATAATCGTATTATTGATATTTGTGATAATAAATCCTTTGCGAACGCCACCGTTTTTTAATAAGCCTTCCTTAAGTTTACTTACTCTTAAACCATTATTGATTTTTAAATATCTTTTTTCGTCATTAGTAATTTTTTCAAAATTTGCTCCAAGTCCGGAAACAAAAAACTCTGAATTGGTTTTAATAACTCCTGTTTCTCCATTTTCGTTTCTCAGAACAACATTAAAATGTAAATTCTTTCCATTCCTCACAACTTCAATATTTACTTTGTCTCCGGGTCGATACTGAGTAACCACTTCAAGGAATTGTGAAATACTATTAATTTCAACTCTCTCTATTTCTGTAATCACGTCTCCCTCAATAATTCCAGCTTTTTCGGCACCACTATTTTGAGAAACAGAATGAACAAAAACGCCTTTTATTTTATCTATTCCATTTTCTTCAGCTAGTTGAGCATCCATTTCTCTAATTACAACCCCAACAAATGCTCTTTGTATTTCGCCATATTTCACAAAATCGTTCATTACTTTTTTAACGATATTTACAGGAATTGCAAAAGAATACCCTTCGTAATAACCAGATTGTGATGCTATTGCTGCATTAATACCAACAAGATCTCCATTAATATTTACCAAAGCACCTCCACTATTTCCACGATTAATAACTGCATCTGTTTGGATAAATGATTCGATGGCGGAGTTAGAACCCAAAATATTTACATCTCTGGCTTTCGCACTAACAATTCCGGCAGTAACTGTAGAAGTTAGATTAAAAGGATTTCCAACAGCCAGAACCCATTCTCCAACTTTAACTTTATCAGAATTTCCATAAGTTAAAAATGGTAATTCATCAGCTTCAATTTTTATCAGAGCCAGATCCGTTGAAGGATCATTTCCAATAATTTTTGCAATATAAGTTCGCTTATCATTTAATGTAACTTCAATTTCCTCAGCATCCTGAACAACATGATTATTAGTTGCAATATATCCATCATTAGAAATGATAACACCGGAACCATAAGCGGTAAAAAAACTCCTTCGTCTGTCAAATGGATTTCCGTCTATAAATTGTTTTAATGAACCGAAAAAATCATCATAAACACTTGATTTTTTTATAAATTTTGAACGAATATGAACAACGGCATGTATTGATTTCTCAGCTGCAGTTCGAAAATCAGGACCTGTAACAAGTGCGTTATTAGTTACAGATGCATAATGTGCAGGAGCAATTTCATCCTGAATTAATTCTCTTGTTTGAGTTTTTCTTTTTTTAATAGTACTGCTAACTGTATAACCTACAGCAATTAATAGAACAGAAATAATAATTACGCTTAAAATCTTTTTCATAATAATTTAGTTTTAATGATTAACACACAATTGTATTAATCAAAAAACGTTGCTTTTCTCAAAAATATTTTTCATAATCCTGTTAATTATTGTTAAATAGCCAAAATAATTATCCTAAAAAAAAAGATTATTTAATATTCAAACAATTGATAATTCTGCTTCATTATTAATTGTCAGATTATTTGTATATTTTTGTGAAAATAATATTATTAAATTTTAAAACTCAATCTTATTTTATACGAAATTTTTGCATAAAAGATACATTAAAATACTTATTATAAAAATTATTTCATAAAGATGAAAATTAATTTTTTCAAATATGAAGGAACCGGAAATGACTTTGTAATTATTGATAACAGGGGTTCAGTTTTCAATCTTTCTCAAAAAGCAATCTCGAAAATTTGTCATCGTAGATTTGGCATTGGTGCCGACGGTCTTATCTTGCTTAAATCTCATAAAAAATATGATTTTGAAATGAAATATTTTAATGCAGATGGTAGAGAAGGATCCATGTGCGGAAATGGTGGAAGATGTATTATTGAATTTGCAAATCGAATGGGTATCATTAAAAATAAAACTAAATTTATCTCAATCGATGGAGAACATTATGGGCAAGTAATCGAAACTAATAATAATACTTCAACGATAAAATTACTTATGAATAATGTTGATAGTATTGAAGCTTATCAGCAGGATTTCTTTTTAAATACCGGTTCACCTCATTATGTAAAATTTGTATCAAACATCGAAGATTATGAGGTAATTCATGAAGGCAAAAAAATACGTCATCAAACAGACTTTGATAAAAATGGCACTAATGTTGATTTTGTTGAAATAAAAGAAAACAAGCTTTTTGTGAGAACGTACGAAAGAGGGGTAGAAAACGAAACTCTTTCGTGTGGAACAGGTGTCACCGCCTCGGCTATTGCAGCTTCAAAAATTATTTCCGGCAAAGAAAACTTTGATATCATTACAAAAGGCGGGAATTTAAAAGTTTCCTTTAAAAAGTTACAAAATAAATATTCTGATATCTGGCTTGAAGGTACTGCAACTTTTGTTTTTGAAGGAGAAATGGATATAATTTAGGTTTTATTTTCGAATTAGTTTAGCTGTCAACACTCCAAATCTTTCTTTCGGATTTTTATGATCGAAAGCAACATTATTCCTTATACTTTGGAATATCCTGTGTTTATATTTCTCAAAATGTTTTTCTTCTGTTATTTCAAATTTTGGAAAATATTTTTTTAAGAAACTCCAATTTATTGACTGTGGCTCACAAAGTTGAGCTTTTTTATGAGTGTCAGCAATCAAAAGAAACACTGCACCGGGTTTTAAAACTCTTTTAATTTCTTCGCAACTTAATTTTAAATTTTCAACATGATCGATTGAATTAAAAGAACAAACAACATCAAAATAATTATCATCAAAAGGGATATTTTCGGATTGGCCTTTTACATATTTCATTTTATGATTTTTTGCTCCTAAACGAAGATATTTATCTGCGAGAGGATCAAGGCCTACCCTCTCACTCGTCATATCAGCCCATTCGAGACTACCACGAGGACCACAACCAATATCAAGAATTTTCTTTTCCTTGATAAAAATCTTTTGACAAACCAAAATAATCTTTGTAGAAATATTCGTAATGAAAATTAGTCAGCTTTTTTTCCCTGAATCTTCTGATCTTCCAATAAAATATCTCTGCACTTTCTTTAATAAGATTTCTGAGATTTAACATGGATTTTTAGATAATTAGATTTTGATAAACAGTTTACAATATTACGTATTGCTAATGATATTTCATAATGTGCTATTAATTCCTAAAATTTAATGGCTTTATCGATGGATATTCTCATGTACTTTGAATATTGTATTATGTTCTTGTTTAAAATCAAATTTAAAAAAACAAATTTATTATTTGGCTTTCTTTTACTTTTATCAAAAATTGTAATAATTTTGCTAATTATGATTTCAGAAAACATAAAACTACGAGCTCTCGAACCTTCGGATGTGCAATTACTTTTTGAATGGGAAAATGATTTATCAATCTGGCATTTAAGTAATACAATTGCACCATTCTCAAAATTTGATCTTGAACAATATATTTTAAATTCTGATAAAGATATATATTCGAGCAAACAGATGAGATTAATGATAGATAAGAAGATTTCGAATTCTAAATTTCAAACTATTGGCAATATTGATATTTTCGATTTCGACCCTCTGAATAAAAGAGCAGGAATCGGAATACTAATCATTGAAAAAGAAAGAAACAAAGGCTTAGCTTCGGAAGCTCTGGATCTTTTAATAAAATATGGTTTTGAAACTTTAAATTTACATCAGTTTTATTGTAATATTTCTTCCGAAAATGAAGTTAGTATTAAGCTGTTTAAAAAGAAAAACTTCCAAATTATTGGAATAAAAAAAGACTGGAACTATAGAAACGGAAAATATTCCGACGAATATTTAATGCAACTTATTAATGAATAAATGAATGAATGAATAAATGAATAAATGGCAGGTAGCAAGTTTTTTCAGGTTAATAATTGAATTTCAATAAAAAAGCTTACTAATCTGAATATTTATTTAGGATAATTGAACAATTTTTTATTTAATCATTTTCACATTTAAGTATTTACCCATTATTATTATTTAATTACAAATAGAAAACATAAAACTAAATTAGAATTAAATTAGAATTAAATGACATACTATCATCCAAATTATTCAAGAAACAAAAAGAAAAAACACACAGCTTTTCATAAGTTAATTATCTACATTTTAGCTTTACTGATAATAAGCGCAATTGTAATTGGATACCTTTTGTATACAGTAATTTACAAACCAAATGTATGGCTTAACGAAAAAAGTCAGATTGAAATATTTATTCCTACAAATTCGAATTTCGAAGATGTAAAAACAATACTCTACGAAAACGGTGTAATTATTAACAGAAAGAATTTCGAGTGGCTTGCAGAAAAGAAAAAATATCCTGACAATATTAAAGCCGGACGATTTATCATTAAAGAATGCTTAAATAATGATGAGTTGATAAATTTATTAAGGATTGGGAAAAACGAATCTGTAAAAGTTATTTTTAATAATGTTCGAACCATCGATAAACTTGCTGAAAGAATTTCCGAGCAAATTGAAGCTGACAAAGAAAGTATCTTATCTCTTTTAACAGATACTTCTTTTATTAAAAAATACGAAAAAAATAAGAGAACAATAAGCACAATATTTATTCCCAACACTTATGAGTTTTTCTGGAACACAAATGCAAAACAGTTTATTGATAGAATGTATTCCGAGTCGAAAAGATTTTGGACAGAAGAAAGAAAAGCTAAAGCTGAAGAGCTTAATATGAGCACCAACGAAGTAATTACTCTTGCCTCGATAATTGAACAGGAAACCTCGAAAAATGATGAGAAATCGATTATTGCAGGTGTTTATCTCAACAGAATAAATAAAGGTTGGAAGCTTCAGGCTGACCCGACTTTAATCTTTGCACTTGGCAATTACGGAATTAAACGAGTGCTTAACGAACATAAAGAAATTGACTCGCCATATAATACTTATAAAATAAAGGGACTGCCCCCGGGACCAATTTGTATTCCATCCATCGCATCCATAGATGCAGTGCTTAACTATGATAAAAATAAATATCTATATTTTTGTGCCAAAGACGACCTTTCGGGATATCATAGTTTTGCAAAAACTAATGCTCAACATAACAGAAATGCGAAGGCATATCAAAAAGCTCTTAACAAAATGAAAATCTGGAAATAGATGAATTTTGGGTTTTAATAAAAAGAAAACAAAGATTCACAGATAATAGTATGAAAAATTTAGAACAACAACATCAATTACAAATAGATATTATAATCTGTGAATTTGTGAAAAATTTGATCACTCACATTAAACCTATTTCTTGGAATAATGATAAAAAATTTTAGATATACCATTTTACTTTTTTTTCTGATGATATTTTTATCAGGATCAGTTTGCTATTCACAAAATAACAGATCGTTTGATTATTTCCCTGATAGTTTGAATAAAAAAAGACTGACTGGTGTAATTATAACAGAAAGCGTTATCTATGCAGGCTCGATGATTGGATTAAATTCCCTGTGGTATAAAGGATATCCGAGGTCTTCTTTTCATTTTATTAATGATAATCAAGGTTGGTTGCAAATGGATAAATTAGGACATAGCTTAAGCTCTTATTTCATTGGCCGGATTGGACATAAAATGCTCAGATGGTCGGGAGTGGATGAAAAGAAAGCAATTTGGTACGGTGGTATGTTAGGTTTTGCCTATTTATTGAATGTTGAAATTCTTGACGGATTTTCTAAGCAGTGGGGGGCATCAGCGACCGACCTGTTGGCAAACGGAATTGGAAGCGGGCTTTATATCGGACAACAACTTATGTGGGGTGAACAAAGATTATTATTAAAATTTTCATTTCATCAAACAAAATTTCCTGATTATACAAATGAACAGCTTGGCAGCAATCTCATTCAACAGATTATTAAAGATTATAATGGTGAAACAATTTGGCTTTCAGCCAACATTTCTTCTTTTATGAAAGACAGAGGCATAATTCCTGAATGGTTAAACATATCTATCGGCTACAGCCCGGAAGGATTAATTGGACCCAACTCCAACCCTACTGAAATAAATGGCTCGGCTGTCCCACATTTCGACAGATATCGTCAGTATTATTTTTCTTTGGATGTTGATTTTAACAAAATAAAAACTAATTCAAAAACATTAAAGCTCTTTTTTGAAGTTTTAAACATTGTAAAAATTCCTTTCCCTGCATTGGAATACAATAAATTTGACGGATTGAAATTTCATTATTTATATTTTTAAGTAAAGCCACAGATTCACAAATAATAAAAATAAATCAGTGAATCTGTGGCAATTTTGATAATTAATAAACTTTTATAAAATAGATTCATCAGCAAACACATTAATGGAAAATATCACAACGATTTTTTGGGATTGGAACGGAACTCTTTTGGACGATATTCAAATTTGTATCGACTCAATAAATATTATGCTGAAAAAGCGAAAAAAAGAATTAATAACGCCGGAAATATATCGCAAAATATTTACTTTTCCTGTTAAAGATTATTACGAAAAAGCAGGTTTTGATTTCACGGTTGAAGACTTTGAAAAACCTGCAATTGAATTTATTGATATTTACACAGAAAAATTAGTAAACGCTCCTTTGTTTAAAAATACTGAAGAAGTTCTTGATTATTTCAAACAAAAATATTTCCCTCAATATATTATTTCAGCGATGGAGCAAAAGTCATTAATAAAATCAGTTAACAAAAGAAATATTGATAATTATTTTCAAAAAATTATAGGACTTAACAATCATTATGCGGAAAGCAAAATCGACAGAGCCAAACAATTAATTAGCGAAATAAGTATAAATCCGGAAACAATTTGTCTTATTGGAGATACAATTCACGATTATCAGGTTGCTAAAGAAATTGGCTGTAAATGCGTTTTAGTTACTAACGGACATCAAAACCATAAAAGATTAAAAACAGTAAACTGTCTTGTTGTTGATAAAATAAAAGATATAATTGGGTTGTTTTAAATTGTGGTTTGTTTATCAGAATAAAGTTAAAAATTTCAATTTTAAGATTCAAGCATCCTACTCTTCCACTTCTTGTTTTTCAGATTTTCCATCTTCGTATTGATAAAGAGTTTTTGAAACAAGGAAACCATTTTTAAATTCCTCTTTTTTAACATTTTCTGCATTCTCATTAAAATACATCCAATCGCCATGTTTCAAACCATTTTTATATGATCCTGAAATGTTCACACCTCCTTTAGGGAAATACACAATCATCAAACCTTCGATATTATCATTAACATATTCAGCATTTAGTTTTAGTTTTCCTTTTTCAAAATACTGTTCCCAGCGACCATGTTTTTTATCATTTTTATAATTTATTTCTTCATTAATATCACCATTTGGGAAATAAGTATACCAGACACCCTGCTTTAGATTATTTTCATATTTTTCGGTGGATAATAAAATTCCATCGTACTCGCTGTAATAATTCCATATACTATCTTTTTGCCTATTCAAATATTTGCCAACAGCCATAATTCTTCCATTTTTATGATAAGTTTTTGTTTTTGATTCCTTACCATTATTATAAATATTTGAAACGGCTTTTATTTTTCCGGAAGGATAATAATATTTAAACTCTCCGTAAGGAATATCATTTTTAAAATTTCCCTCGAATTTCAAATCTCCATTTCCATCAAACACAATCCAGTGCCCTTGCCTTAAGCCATCATTATCGACTTCATTTTTTGATGTATTTAAAAACTCTTGAGCATCAACACACTGTACAACAACAATACTAAGAATAATAATTATCAAATTTCGTAACATAACAAATGTTTTAATTTTCAGGTTAATAAGGATTGTAAAAATAATAAAATAAAATTATCGATTCAATACACTTTTGTAAATATTAAGAATTTTCATACTAACAGCTTCTTTACTGAAATTCTTTACAGCAAATTCTCTGATATTTTCTCTGTCATATTTCTTATTATCATTAAGAAAATTCACCAATGAATTTAGCAAAGCTTTCTCATCTTTTCTTTCAATTAATTCGCCGGTTTCAGTGTTAACATATTCAGAAATTCCACCCACATTGCTTGAGATAACAGGAACACCGCAAGCAAAACTTTCATTTATCACAACTGGCATATTTTCGTAATTGCTAAACATCAACATAAGGTCAGAATTATTGATTGATTCAATTAATTTGCTACCTTCTAATAAACCTGTAAAAAACACAAAATTATCTTTTATCTTAAGTTTGTTAGCATAGTTTTTTAACTTCTCAAAATCAATCCCATCACCGACAAGATAACATTCAAAATCTTGTCTTTTTTTAGAAAGTTTTTTTAAAACATTTAATATCCCGCTTATGTTTTTTGAGCGATCTTCAAAACATGAAACGTGTACAATTCTTTTCTTTTCTCTGCCAGTAATTTTGTCAAAAGGAATAAATAATTCCGTATCAACAACATTAGGAATAACCGTATAATTTTTGTTTTTCAAACCATGATTAAGCATTGCTTCTTTCAGGTTTTTGGTAACAGGCAAAACAGCCGAAGCATTTTTTACTACAATTCTTGTAAAAAACTTTCTCACAAAACCTTTATAAGTATTTGTTTTTGGCAAATATCTCGACCAGTGTTCGGTTATAAGATATGGAGTTCCGGTAATAATTTTATTTATAAAAGCGATAATACCTATTCTCGTAAGAACGTGAACATGAAGAATATCCGGCTTGCCAGCTAATTTTTTTATAATTTTGAAACCTTTTAAATAACTCAATAAAAATCTACTGTTATTTATTATCAGAGCTATAGTCTTTAATCTGCAATTAAATTTTTTATAATAAATTATAACTTCATGTAGTTTATTATTATTTGAAGTAGTTAATTCATAATTTATACTTTCTTTATTTTTTTTTCCATTAGGAGATAGCTTGTTAGGATGAACATACAATACAGAAATATTACAATGTTTTAAAACAGAATGAGCATGACGTTTAATGAATAAACCATGCATTGGGTCGTATCTGTTTGGATACCATTTTGGCAAGTAAAGTACGTGCATTAATATTTGTTTTTGTTGTTTTTAACGAATATAAGTATGAAAAATTTTGTAATTTTGAATTAAATTTTATAAATTTATGAAGGAGTGTAGTAAATGTATTTTGCCTGAAAATTTTCAGAATATTTCATTTGATGAAAAAGGTGTATGTAATTTTTGTAATAATTACAAAGAGTTTGTTCCAAAAGGAGAAAAATTGTTGATTGCAGAATTTGAGAAGGCAAAAGCAAAAAAAAGACCCTATGATGCATTAGTACCTATCAGTGGCGGAAAAGACAGTACATATATTCTTTATCTTGCAAAAAAGAAATATGGACTTAACGTTCTTACTTTTACTTATGATAATGGTTTTTTCAGTGATATTGCTCTTGAAAATATTAAAACTATGGTTGGTAAGCTTAATGTTGACCATATATTTTTTCGTCATAACTGGGAACTACAAAAGAAAATGTACAAAGCTGCATTGATTAATTCAGGCGAAATCTGTGGTGTTTGTGGTCTCGGTATCAACGGGATTACTTTAAAATTAGCTGCCGACTGGAAAATCCCTGTTATCTTGCTTGGACATACACCTCTTGAAGATAATTCGTTTTCACAGGAAAATATTTATGATTATATCCGGCTGAATAAAATACTTAAGGATTCGAATGTTTCTGACAAGGAAATAAAGCAATTTTTAATTTATCCGAAACTTACATTTTTTTCAATTTTTTTTAAAACTAAAACAGGAGCATTTGCCAGACAAATAAATCCATTGTTTTATATTGAAAATCCTTCGGATAAAGAAATGTCGGAAATATTGAAAAAGGAAATGTTTTGGAAAGATAAGTCAGATGCCGAATATTCAAAGCATTTTGATTGTCTTGCAGAGCCTTTTAGTAATTTTATAAGAGAGCATCGTTTTGGCTATTCAAGAAGGGTAAGCCAGTTAAGTACAATGATTAGAAGAGAAGAAATAACCCGGGAAGAAGCTTTTAAAATTTATCAAAACGATAAATCATCGGCAAAACCGGAGAATTTTGAGTTAATTTGCGAAAAGCTAAGTCTAAGCAAGGATGATGTTAATGACATACTAAATGTAAAACTTTTTAAGTACAAGAAATATATTTCCAAGTCAAATAAATTATTTTCCAAACTAAAATCAATTAAAGACAGATGATTTCAGAAATAAAGTGAAGGGGAAACTTATCGTAATCATTTGATTTATTACAAAATGCTTTCAACAGCCCTGATGGCATTTCTCAGTCTGTCCTCTTTTAATCCTGATATGATTTTAAAATTAAAATTTCTTTCCCGTAATTCATCATAATAAAGTTGAAAAAGATATTTTCTTAAATCAGGATGTTCTCTTTGAGGATCCTCT
>CAYOKJ010000039.1:0-23618 GCA_964404485.1 uncultured Bacteroidales bacterium
GAAAAAAATATTTCAAAATATTTATCAGCAATTTAGAAATTCAATTGGTATAACCACCAGTAGTTTTTATGCCTCAATATGTTCTAAACTCATTTGTTCTTGAAAATACTCATTTTTTAATTGATTCATTGTGTCCTTTACTGATATAATTTCTTTCGCTAAGAAAGCTTTAGTTCCTGCAAAAGAAAAGCCATTTATAAAATTTCCTTTAGCAGCATTAAATAGAGCATCTGCTATGCAAAATTGTACTTTTCTAAAATCACATGTTTTAAGACATCTCCAAGAACAGTTTACTGGTTTCTGTTTTCCTGCTTGAATTTCCTTAACAAAATTGTTTGTTAGAACTCGTCCGGGAAGTCCAACCGGACTATCTATTATAGTAATATCATTGGGAGAACAAGATAAATAGTTCTGTTTAAATTCTATTGAAGCATCACATTCATTTGTCGTTACAAAACGGGTTCCCATTTTTACGCCTTTTGCTCCTAAACTCATAATCTTCCATATATCTTTTCCAGTATAGATTCCGCCTCCGGCAATTATCGGAATTTCAATTGCATATTTCTGCTCGAAATGTTTTATTACTGGCAAAGTACCTTCTAGTATTGATTCTAAAGATTTGTCGGGTTCAAATAGCTCATTTTTCCTAAAACCGATATGGCCACCAGCCAGAGGACCTTCTATAACAATAGCATCAGGAACACGATTGTATTTCTGCGACCAATATTGAAATATTAATTTTGCAGCTCTTGCTGATGATACTTTAGGGATGAATTTTGTATTTGTGCATTCTAGAAATGAGTTACTGATATTCGTTGGTTTTTTCAATGGTAATCCGGCTCCAATAAATACAACATCAACATGTTCCAAAAGAGCAACCTTTAATAAATCATCATAATCTGAAACCGCCATCATAATGTTTACCCCGAGTATTCCATTTGTTTTTGACCTTGCTTTTCTAATTTCCTTTTTAAGGGCTCTTTTATTTGCTTCTCTAAAATTCTTTCTAAAATCTGGTTCAGTCATTCCAATGCCAACAGCTGAAATAACACCAATTCCACCTTCGTTTGCAACTGCTGATGCTAAACCTGATAATGAAACACAAACTCCCATTCCTCCTTGAATAATAGGAACTTTAACAGATAATTTTCCAATTTTTAATTCATTCATAACTCTATACTTATTTATAAAACATTTTTAAAAACTTTTCTAAAATGAAATCCATATACTGAATATGTGATTGCCAGGGGCACTAGTTTGGGGCGGTTAAACAAAGTCCAAAATAATAAATCCCAATAATATTTTCTATGCGTATCAACAACTCCCAAGCTGATAAATGAACGAATGAAAGCAATGAAATGATTCAAACTAAGTTTAAGCTTGTTTTTCTGATTTGGAGTAAATCGTTTTACAAAATCTAAAACCCGCATATAGTATTCTTTCCCCCCGTATATTCCATTAATTACTTTTTTATACCCGTCCATTAATATTTGCTTATCCATTTTGGGAACAAAGTTCAGCGTAAAATCTGTATTGTTGCCAGTGATTTCACTTGTAATACGCCCTTCTTGTTTAAGCCTTTTATATAGCATGGTTTTTTTTGGGGCATTTAGTAATCCAACCATTGCTGAAATAATTCCACTTTCTCTAATAAAATCAATTTGCTTTTGAAATACTGATTGTGAATCATTATCAAAACCTAAAATAAATCCACCACTTACCTCTATTCCATATTTTTGAATTTTATGCACACTTTCGACAAGATTTCGATTAATATTTTGTTTTTTCCCACATTCTGTTAAACTCGCTAATTCGGTTGTTTCAATACCAATAAATATGGATGAAAAACCAGCTTTAGTCAATAATTCCATTAATTCGTCATCATCCGATAGATTTATTGAAGCTTCAGTTGTAAAGGTGAAAGGATGATTTTTACTCTCCATCCAGTTAATAATTTCAGGTAATAAATCGTTTTTAAGAATTTTTATATTTCCAATAAAATTGTCATCAACGAAAAAGACGTTTTTCCGCCATCCAGTATTATAAATTGCTTCCAATTCATTTATTATTTGTTTAGTTGTCTTGATTCTCACTTTGTGTCCAAATAAAGCTGTTATATCGCAAAATTCACAGTTAAACGGACATCCTCTTGTCAATTGTAAATTCATTGTATTGTACTTTGATGTTTTTACCAAAGCATAGTCAGGTAGAGGTGTTTTTGTTAAATCAGCAAATTCCTTTGACTGATAAATATGTTTTGGATTTCCGAGTTCTAAGTCGTTTAAAAAATCGGGTAATGTTAGTTCCGCTTCATTTAATATCAAGTGGTTTACCATTTTGAAATTATCGGGTTCTTCAGTAAACAAGGGTCCTCCACCAACAATTTCTTTGTCTAAAGATATACATCTTTCAATTACTTCTTTTGTCGATTTTGCTTGTACATTCATTGCACTAATAAATACGTAATCTGCCCATAAGATATCTTTCTTTTTGAGTGTCTCAATATTCAGGTCAACAAGTTTTTTATGCCAATTTTTGCGTAACATAGCAGAAATAGTGAGCAAACCTAAAGGCGGATTTACAGCTTTTTTTGAAATAAATTTCAAGGCATGCTTAAAGCTCCAAAAAGTGTCTGGATATTGTGGATATACTAATAGGATATTCATGATAATATGTTTTAACTGTTAGTTCTTAGAATATTTAACATTCTATCTTTATTTGATTTTACTGCCATATCAAAATTTGAGAAAGTAGTTGCCATAATTTGACACCCCTCCTTAATAAATTCAATTATAGCTTTATGAGGTTTTGTTTTTTGAAACTTGGTGGGATGAACAAGGTTCTTCAAACACACATATTCAACGACTTTATTTTTTGCCTTAAAGTGCATGTTTATTAAGGTTTCAACGCCATATCCTACAGTTTCCATCTTTTTGAGAATTGGCAGGATATCTCTTTTTTTAAGTGCTCTTTGACCAGATAAACTTTTAAAAGGGTTTATATCCGAATGGATTAGGGTTTCAGAAGGTTGCCCTAAAACCATATCTGCATTGCCATTTAATACTGGGGTCAACAATTTATGGGCATGTTCAGTAGTAAAATTAGATAGGTCAGCATCAATAAAAACCAAATATTCACAACTTGCCAGTTTTGCACCCTTTGCCATAGCAAATCCTTTCCCCTCGTTTTTAAAGAAATGAACATCAATAATGTTATTTGTTTTTTTGAATTCTTTAATGAGTTCGCCAGTATTGTCTTTCGAACCATCATTAATTACGATAACCTCATTGAATAAATGTGTTTTGCACACATCATCAAGAATATTTACAATTGTTTTTTGCTCGTTGTAAGCACAAATAATTGCTGTGGATTTTAACTTCATATTTGTTAAATTTTATCATTAAATATTGACAAAACTATAACTGATTAAAAGCAAAACAAAATTTCAGGGATTACCGCCTTTCAAAAGGGATATATAAGGTGAATAGTGGCGAATAGGGTGATTTTAGTGGCGAATTAGGTACGCTTAAATTGCATCTTTTAGACTTTTAATGTATTGCTGAGATACCAAAACAGGAAAATCAAGCATCTCAAAATACAATTTATAACCTTGTGAATTGCCCTCAATTTCTTTTATATGGTTTGTGTTTACGATAAAAGTCCGATGACATCTTATAATATAATCAGATTCGTTAATGTTTTCAATAACTTTTTTTAATGAACTTCTAATTAGTTGCTTTTTTACAGCACCATCACTTTTATAATATACCTCGATGTAATTGTCTGCCGATTTAATTACGAGTAATGAGTCTGGCGCAATTGAAAGCTTATCTTTCTTGTAATCAGATTCAAAATGAATTAATTGCTCTTTTTGCTGTTTACTTTCAAGTAGTTTCTTGTTTAATTGTTGTGCTGATTTCAAATGAAAACGTAGCAATCTTTCCTGATTAATTATGATAAGAACTGCAACCGGAAGAAATCCCAGTAAGATAATTTTTCCAATATCAGAAAAACGAAATTCTAATACATCAAAGAGTTGAGTGTAAAACAATAAATCGCTCGACGAAATTGTTAGCAAAATCCATAAATCCCAAATAATTTCTCTTTTTATATTCCATTTGTTATTATCGAATATTTTTGGAAATAAACTAGGTAAAATAATCAAATTTAAACTTAAAACCAGAAATGTAGATATAGCAAGTCCTGTAACTAAATAGATAATTTTCTTCGTTGAAAAAGTACTAATTTCAATCGGTTGGAAAATCAACAAGAATACTAAAACACCTAAACTAATGAATAAAATTATTTTAGCATTATGTCGCAAATCGTCGTTGAAAGGATATGGTTTATTTAAAAACTTCAACATGTTTTTTAGTTTTTTTCTATTACCGCTAACGGCAGTCCGTCTAATAACCCACCATTTTCTTAAAAATTAATCAAATATAAACTGATTTATGCAAGCTTGGTAAAAGTAAAAAAATAATTTATACTTGTTACGGAACAGAATTGCAAAATTTCTTTTTTAGATTAAAATTAAAAGCTATACTTCATCTTAAACATAAACATATTGTAGTCTTTCAATTTTGCAAATAAATTGTCACCTTTACCATCGAAAATTGCTGCAGAAAGGATTATTTCTATATCATCGGTAGCTTTGTATGTGATTTGTGGGATATATGCAATAGCATAATTATCTTTAATTTTTCCCCAGTCTGTTACAATAAATGCACCTCCAATTGGAGCGACCGTTAGCTTTTCGTTAAAAAACTTTTTCTCATATCGCATGAAGAAATAATCATTTAAATTATCGCTTCCACTTTCATTAATAAATCCATGCAGATATTGAATGTTTATATAAGAACCATCGCTAAAATTATAATCACCGCCAAGGATAAATTTTATATAAGGTTTGGTTTTGTCTAACAGCATTGTATCCATTGTTACAGGAATAGGCGACAATGGATATAAAGCAGATAAATCGTTTGTCATTATTACATTATTTTCGGGAATAAAAGCAGCTGCTTCTGCCCAAAATCCAATGCCTGCAATACTTGTGGATAAATCCACTCCTATAATATGAGCTCTGGTAAAAGAAAGTTGGGAATTGATATTTATTCCTCCGAGAGTGTCAATAGGAATAAATGTATTTCTTGTAGCAATAGGTAATCCGTCACGTCCCCACAAGTAACTAAGAGAAAAGTCAATTCCTTTGAAATATCCTTTAAATTTAAAGCCTGCTGTTAAACTTTCCTGTAAGTTATATTTGGGCATTAATAAAGTATCCGACATACCTTTTAAAACCATACCTTGAGATAAACTCATAGAAGGACTTAAAGCATCTGCAAAAATACCAATAGGCATATTTGCTGGATGGAAAAAAGGTATAAAGACGACTTGCAATGAATAATCATTACTAAGATAGTAATTCATATTTATTGCATCGGAGGCACGATGACGACCAAAATCCAAAATATCTTCCATATCATAAGGATTGAGGTTGCTGGTAGGATTTAGTTTGTCGGCTGTACCCCATACAATAAATTGACGACCAATCTTTAAATCAAGATTTTTTGAGAGAAAACCATTTACTTGAACATACGCTTCCCTGATTTCTATATTGTAAGGATCAACAATTCCTTTATTATATAAATTTGCCGATGTAGTTAAATTGGGCAAACCAATATTTCGAAACCAAACTTCGCTGTGGAATTTTGAATTGGCTTTAATTTTTTTGTCAAATTTTAAAGAAAGGCGATTTTCATTCCAAGCCCAACTGTTTGGTTCTTTGAGTAAAAACCGTTCGTCGGTTATTAACTCTCCTGATATTTTTAAATTAGCTGCATCTTCTTGTGCTTTAACTATATTTGAAGCCAATAATAGTATAATTATTACTAAAAAAATATTTATTTGTTTCATGTGATTATTTTTTTTATTAATTAATATTTTGCATACATCTAAAAAAATATTTACACTTTGTTTTACATGTATTTAACTTTCATGACAATTTTCTGTTTTTGATTTTTGCTTAATACGAATTTAAACACATCAAATTTTGGTTTTCTTAACCCTGAAAGTTCATAGTTTGAAAAGCCAAATCCCTCTTTGGGTATTCCAAAGAAATTGTAATTCATTTTACCATCATTATTTTCGTCGTCTAAAAGAGAAAAACCATAAGTTCCTGAAGCTAAGCTGAATTTAACTGTCATTTCTCCTTTTAAAATTTCGTTTTTTTTGAATTTCTTTAATATGAATGGTTTTTCTTCTTGGAAACTTTTATCGTCTTTAAAAATTCCTATTGATATTTGCCCATTTGTTGAATTAATACCCGTAATTACAACTTCCATGTTTTGAGCATTCGAGATTAAGGGGGCAATAAATAACAATAACGAAAAACAAATTATTTTATATTTTTTATTCAATAACATGGTTTAGAAATTAAGTTATTGTTTTAATTTCCTAACAGTAAAATCGTCATCTGTTAAACCTGTGTCATATTTTACATCGAACATTTGCATTTTTGTTTTGTGATTCTTTTTTAAATTTGTCATTTCAACTTCTGATGAGCTCCAATAATTGTCTATTTTTTCGAAAGTGTATTTTGCTGCTTTTACTTTTTTATTTCCTTTATCGTAATATTCCATTGCTATAGGATAGTAGTTTGTTTTATGAATCCTTACAATTAATTTGGAATAAGATGATTTTTTTAATATTGGTATTAATTCTAATACATAAGCATCTTCTTCTATTTTAAGCAGTTTAGGAGTATATTTATCAGAATATGATTTTGATTCCATATCATCATAGGAAAAGTCGGTACCGGCAAAATTTTGATTTTTTGCACTTGTTGCAATTCTTCTTTCTTTACCAAAAGCAGGTAAATACAAATACATAATATCGTCAGGCAAAGATAAAACAGCGATACCTGCCTGTGATGCAGGTAAGGTAAAGCGAAACATGCGTCTATCGGTTCCTTTTTGTTGCATGGTTGCTTCACGGGTTTCCTGTTTGCCAGCTTTATTAATTAGGATAATTTTCTGTTTTCCTGTTACATCTTTGGGAGAAAACATTTCGACATCCATTTTTTTCAGAATAGCATTTGCGTCTTGTGCTCTTGTATTAAATCCTATTAAAAGGAATAATACACTTACTAATACAGATAATTTTACTTTTTTCATTTTATTAAAAATTTATATGTTGATAAATTAAATTTTATTTAGCTGTTATTTTCTTTTTTCTATTTGCAAGTATTAATATAACCGGTAATAAGGTTAAGGCAGCCAAACCCGAACCAAGCATGCTGAGTGTTACTAACAACCCAAAATTTTGTAGTGGCGTCAATTGTGAAAATATTAATACCAAAAAGCCTACTCCAACTGAAACTACATTTATAATAATTGCCTTACCGCTAATCATTATTGTATTTTCGATGGCTTTCTTTATTTCTCCGGTTTCTTTTAATGAATGATTAAAATGTGTAATAACATGGATAGAATAGTCAATACCAATACCAAGTGCTACACTTGCCACAAGCACGGTTGCAATATCTAGGGGAATACCGGTTACCCCCATAAAACCAAATAAAACTATTATTGTTACGATAATAGGAATAGTAGCATAAACACCTTTAGAAAATGATTTTAATATTAAACCAACAATAATTAATATCATTATTATAGCAATAAGCAAGCTGCTAAACTGACTTTTAAGCAGGCTATCGTTCAGTTTTTCATAAACGTGTGGCAGTCCTGTAACTTCTATTGTACATTCTTCTGTTGAATTTTCTAGTATAAACTTATCCATGTATTTCACAAAATCAGACATAGTTTCACTTTCAATAGAAGCAAACCTTGATTGTATTATTCCTTCGTCTAAGTCGTCCGATACAAGCTGCTCCATAATGTCCTGTCCGTCGAGCAAAAACCATAGCTGTACTATTTTATTCCTCTCATCGGGTACTCTTAATCCTTCTCCCATTGCATCATTCATCTGCTTAACAAGATCGGCAACCGACTGAGTTGTTTTAATATTAGAATCCTGCTCCATATAATCCTGTGTTTTACTCATCATTTTTAAAACCTCAGAACTTTGCATATCGCCTTTAAGCAAAACATAAACAGGCAGAGAACCGCCAAATTTTTTCTGCATAATGTCTTCTGATATTCTTGTTGGATTGTCTTTTTTAAAGTAACTGGTTATGTTTACACTTGTTTTGATTAAAAAGGCTCCACCTATACTTAACAGAATTAAAACAGCCCATGTTGTTAAAGTATATTTGGGATGTTTAAATAAAAGCTTAACAAGTGGCCTTAATATATAATGTGATAAAAAGTTTTTCTTCTCTTTTTGCTGTTCTGTATTCTTCTTCTTGGGTAATGAAAATACCGAAATAATAGCAGGGACGAAAAATATTGATAACAGCAATGCTAATAATGTTCCTATGGAAGTAAATAGTCCAAAGTCACGAATCATTGTAAGGTATGCACCAAAAACAAACGAAATAAAGCCAATGGCAGTTGTAACTGCAGCCAATACTACAGGTATAATAATATATGTCAAAGCTTTTATCATAGCTTTTTTCCTATCCTTGTTATAAGTTTGATTTATACGATTCAACACATGAATTGTATATGCCGTGCCTACGGCTAATAAAATTACAGGTATACAACTGGATATCATATTTAATTCATAGCCTAATAATACCATCAAGCCCATTGTCCATATAACCGCCACACCTGCCGTAAGCAAAGGCAATACCACACCTCTTGCAGATTTAAAACTCAAAAACAATACTAAAGCTATTAAAATAAATACTATTGGAAATAGCCAAACAATATCTGATATTATTAAATTGGAAATATCAGATAACATTATAGGAACACCTCCATAATATACCTTTTCCGGCAAGTTTAATGCATCTACTATATTTTTAATGTTTTTTCCTATTGCCTGCTTATCTACGTCTTCAAGCAATGTAAACGCTATAAGGGTTGCCGTGCCATCGTCAGAGATAATAGAGCCTTTGTACATATCTTTCGAGAATACATAATTTTTTAAGCTGTCTAATTCTGTTTCAGTATCTGGCAAATCATATTCATCTATCAGTTTTCCTATTTCAATACCACCATCTACATTTTTAATATCAATTATATCAGTTAAACTTGTTACTGTCGAAATTCCTTCTGTTATTCTTAAACTATCTGTTATTTGCTTTACATGTTCTAACACTTCTGTTTTAAAAATATCGTCGGTTTCTAAAACAATCATACCCATATCGTTTCCGCCATATTTACTGCCAATATTTTTATACAATTTTGCTACAGGGTCATTATCAGGTAACGAACCAATAATATCGGCATTAATTGTTATATTTTTTAATTGAGAACCCAAAAAGACTGTTAAGCCAATAACTGCTATTATTATAAACCATTTCAATTTTATTATTGCGGATGCTAATTTTTCCATACATTTATTTTAATAATTGAACAAATACGTTTTTTAGTCAATGCAAATGTAAAACAGTTATTCTGACCAAACAAGTTTTATAGTCAACTAAAATCAAAAAAAATGTTAAATTATTTTTTATAAACTTTTAAACTATTGATTATCATAGTTACTATTTCATCAATAGTACTTTCATATTCAGAATATTTGTTTTGTAAATATAGAGGAAGTTCTATGCTATTTAGCAGCATCATAACAGCATTTACAGTAGATTCTGTATTTTTAATATACAGATAACCTTCACCATAACCTTTTTTTATAATTAAGTTAAGTTGGGCGTATTCAAACTCAGCAAAATCGTCCCTGACATCTTTAACGAAATGATATTTTTCAAAGAAATCGGCTTTAAGCGTTTCGTGGTAATTCACGGCTGTGCTTAGCAATTTCAAACGGGTAAGAATATAATTTTTAATTATTGTTAAAGAATCATTATCACTAGCTATAATTTTTCTCAATTCCGTTTTAACATGACTCAATTCTTGTCTTAAAACTTCGTTAAATAGTTCTTCTTTGCTTTTAAAATAATAATAAAGAACACCTTTTGCCTTATGAATGTGTTTGGCAATTTCATCCATGGTGGTTTTATAAAAGCCATATTTTGAAAAGTACTTCGTTGCAGATTTTACAATAATGTCTTTTACATCTACTTCGGACATAATAACTGACTTGTTTTGTTTGCGAGTCAAAATTAATAAATACCAGTCACATGACAAAGCTTTTATTATTATTTCTGATTAATTTTACCACAATTATTTCAATAAGCATTGGTAGGGTGGAGATTGCAGCTCTTTTGTAATTTTTGGCTTTAGCGTTGGCTCGTGTGAATTTGCAAATGTGTATGGCTTTAAGGTTTGGCTTAGTTTTTATCTCCGTTTATTGTTTCCATAATTTCTCTAAAACTGTTTAAACCTGCTTCAATATTTTCAATGATTTCATTTGCTAAAATATCAGGGTCGGGTAGGTTTTCTAAGTCGGTTAAACTTTTGTCCTTAATCCAAAATATGTCAAGATTGGTTTTGTCTCTTTCAATTATTTCATCATAACTGTATTTACGCCATCTGCCATCAGGATTTTCTTCGCTCCAAGTCTCTTTTCGTTTATGCCTGTTTTCAGGATTGTAAAGTTTTATAAAGTTCTGTAAATGTTCAAAACGCATTGGGTTTTTCTTTGGCGTATGATGAATATTATTTCTGTAATCATAAATCCAAATATCTTTTGTCCAATGGTCTTTTGATGCAGGTTTATTGTCGAAAAACAAAACATTCGCTTTTACTCCTTGTGCATAAAATATACCTGTTGGAAGTCGTAAAATGGTATGTAATTCTGCTGTTTTTAAAAATTCTTTTCTTACGGTTTCACCTGCACCACCTTCAAAAAGAACATTATCGGGTAAAACAACTGCTGCTTCTCCTGATATTTTTAACAGGGTTTTAATATGTTGCAAAAAGTTTAGTTGCTTATTTGAAGTTGTTGCCCAAAAATCTTGACGATTGTAACTTAAATCTTGTTTTTCCTGCTTACCCTCTTCGTTGGTAATGGTCATACTGCTTTTTTTACCAAATGGCGGATTTGCAAGTACATAATCGTAACGCTCTCCATTATCAGAAACCAAAGCATCTGCCGAAGATATTAGTGTTTCACCATCTATGTCGCCAATGTTATGTAAAAACATATTCATCAGTGCCATTCTGCGAGTATTGGCAACAATTTCGTTACCGTAGAAAGTCTTGTTTTTCAAGAACTCTTTTTCTTCTTGGTCTAAGTCCTGATTTTTTATAAAATCGTATGCAGCCAAAAAGAAACCACCAGTACCACAAGCAGGGTCAATGATGTTTTTCATTGGTTTAGGACGAACACAGGCAACCATTGTTTTAATTAAGGCACGAGGTGTAAAATACTGACCTGCACCACTTTTTGTATCTTCTGCATTTTTCTCTAAAAGTCCTTCGTATATTTTGCCTTTTACATCTGCTCCCATCAAACTCCATTGCTCTTTATCAATCATCTCAATGACTTTTAAGAGCTTTGCAGGGTCTTGAATTTTATTTTGACTTTTAGTGAAAATCTGACCTAAAATTTCTTTCTCGGTTGATAGACTGCGAAGCATTTGATTATAAAAAACATCTAATTCAGCTCCGCGTTTTTGCGACAAAGTATTCCAATCACAAATTTCGGCATCTTTAATCTCTTCGCCTTGTGCGTTTTTTAGTTTAGGAAATTTTAAACCTTTGTTGTAAGGTGGTTTATTTAGTTCGTCTGCCATTTTTAAAAACAGCAAATATGTAATTTGTTCTAAATAATCACCATAGCCAACTCCATCATCTCTTAATACATTGGCGAAGTTCCAAACTTTTGAAATTATACTTGATTCAGTCATATTTTTTAATTATGAATTACGAATTACGAATTGTTTTTTGGATACTTCCTATTATTTTTAATAATTCTTCTGCATCATTCAAAAGACTTTCGCTTTCTTTTTTATCCAGATAATCTGTATCGGTCAATAGTCTAATTCAATAATGGGTTTCTCTGGCCTCTTTATAAGAAATTGTCAATTTTGCATAAAAATCTTTTCTACTTTGTCCTCCAATAGCTTCTTCAATATTGGCTCCAACTAAAGTCCCACTTCTTAATAATTGCTTGCTTAAAACAAATTCTTTCTTTTCATCGCATAAGTATTTATACAATTTCACAATTTTTATAGCAAACTGGAACGATTTATCTTGTATTACATTATCTTTCATTGTCATCTTGTGATTTAATATTTGTAATTCGTAATTCTTCATTCATAATTCGTAATTGTTTAGCATTTTTGCTTGACACAATTGATTTTCCTGTTTGTTTTTCAATTTCTAATCGTGCTTTTTTTGCTGCATTACCACCTTTTCGAGCAACTTCCTTATTTTGAATTATACCTTTTGGTTTTTTAACTTTCGATATTTCTGTGGTTGAGGCTTCGGCAAGCATATTTAAAACTAATTCCAAATTGCTCATATTATCACGCAGATTTTCTTTTTTCAGACCCTTTAAATTTTTGTATGCTTTTACATCTCTGTCAGCCCAGGCTTTTGTTATTTCGTTGGTTAAAATGGCATATTCCAAACCTTCTTTCATCCCTCGTTCTTGCCATTCGTCCGTAAGCTCCTTTCTTACTTCTATGCTTTTTAGCCGCTGGTTTATCCATTCTTTCGAATAACCTTTTGCAAGATAGGTTTTCATTGCACGGTCGAAAGCTAATTCGGGATCTTCGGTTTCTTCAACTCTCTCTGCACCTACTTTTGCCAGCCAGCGTTTAAAAGGCTCTGCTTTGGGTGATGGAATGGATTGAATAATACGAAATAAACCCTCTGTGTCAGATGCTTGTATTTTACGCATTTTGCCATCGGCAGCTAGCATTTGAAGGGGGGTACAAATTGTACTCCAGTTGGAATTAAGTTTTTCATCGCGAGAACGCATTCGTTTTATGTACTGTTTTACATCTTTACTTTCCGAGAGGATTTGAACAACATCCTGAACAGAAAAATACCATTTCTCTTGTTCTTCATCCCAGTGGGTACGTACTTTTTTCTCTTGAAATAACTTTATTTTATTAGGCTTTTTACTTTCCATTTTTCTTGACTTTCTTTTGAGACGCAAGATCTTGCGTCTTTACTTTTTCGGCTTTTATCTTTTCTTAACCATTCTGCAAGAGTTTCAGGTCTGAAAAAACTAAAAACATTTCTTCCTCTTGGTTTTGGGTCTCTTGTGTCTCTAAATCTTGTAATTGTTCCTGTACTTTCAAACACAAAAGGTAAAGGGTCGTTGTCTAAATATTTTAGTTTTGTTTTTGCATATTCAGCCGCTTGGTCTTCTGCAACTGTTAATCTTTGTCCTTCGTCTTCTCGTTTAGCTTCAATAACTCCAACTGGTTTTCTGTCAACGTAAAGAATGTAATCTGCAAATTTTGTATCTACCTGATTTTCTCTTAATGCAACACCTCTGTTTACTCCTAAATCAACTTCATTTTTCGATTGCACAATCCACCCTGCATCAATCAACATTATGTCGATTTTATCGCGAGCTATTTGTTCAGGATTTTGATTTTTATTCTGTGTCATATTACTTTCTTTTCAGTCGAGCGTTGGCAAAAAAATAGCTCTTTTAGTTTTTTCGAGTTGGCATTTTTGCGTGTCGGAAAAAAACCCAAATGTGCTATTTGTGCGTTGGCTTTTCAATTCAATGTTTTCTTGTAGCAAATTTGTCATTCTCGGTCTTTGTTTTGTTTGTGCCTAACTTTCAATATATCAGCAAAAATATAAGTTTCATTAAGTCGATTTCTATCTTCATCAAACTAAGTTTGTAAATATGAAAAACCGGCATGCGCATATTCTTCAATTGTTTTAACAAGATTTCGCACAAATGAATCTATTTCATTTTCTTCGATATCTTCAAGAAAGATATAAACTAAAGCCCCAGAACATTTGTACAAATATCATCAGTTAATTCAAGTTCCTGATAAATATAAGCATCGTAATCGGGAGTAACTGTGTATTCTGTCCAATGTCCGTCGTAAACTACTCCAAAAACATATGGTTCTCCAAGAATAACATTGCAAATGTCAGCATATCCGTTATACATAAAAGCATATTGCCAACACCAGTTATTAGCAGGGCGGAACCAAACTCCCAGAGTTGGTCTTACCTCAAAATAAGGATTGTTGGGACAATATCCGCTTATTTCAAAAAGTACATTGGAGCCTATTGTTTCAGAATAGAGGGTAATATCTAAAATATCGGCTGCGCAAAGATTTTCAATATAATAATAATCTAATTCGGTATAAAGTCCATTGCAATATCCGGTAAAAGTAATATCTACCGGAAAAAAAGCAGGTACATAAAGTAAGCGAACGGGTTCATTATTACATGCATAAAACCACGAACTCATCATATAAGCACCATTATAAGGATTTGTAATTGTAGCTTTTAACCAATAACAATCACAAGTATAATCTTCTGAGTGGAAGTTAATCTCAAGACCTTCAGGGCAATATTCTCCCCAAAACCAATCCCAGTTCCAGTAAGAGAAATGCCATGTATTACTTATAACTTCGAATAAACCTTTATCAGTAGCATTAATTGTGTCATTTGACTCAAAATTCCAGGTCCCTTCATTCAAATTATAACTCCAAAGTGGTAAAATATCTCCATCTGCAACACCACCGAGAGTACTTGAATTATATGTTTCTTCAGGAACAAACATTTGCATATTTACCGCATGAATATATGCTGAATCAGCAGCACTCCAATTTTCATCAAATACATCAAGAGAAATAAATCCAGCCGAAAAGAATAAACCGTCATCTTCTGAGCCATCCAGCATAATAACGTTTGTCTCAAGACCACCGGGAAAAGCCAACAAAGATTCATATTCGAGATTGCTGAAATGAGCAAGATTTACTGTAATAGTTCCAGTACATGGATTCCCATTTCCCTCTTTTAGTATTGTTCCTGCATAAATGGTAACGGTAGCCATTCCGTTGGGAGTAGTTACAATAATATCTTCTTCAACAACACCTTCGTTATTTGAATGACCGCTATGATTTGAAATTCGCGAAACCCCATTAGGAGGATTATTTATATCAACCAGATAGATATCATAAATATAATTACCTTCTTTGTAAACGGTAATTGCTTTGCTATTGGGAAGATATCCGTCGAGATGGGTAACAATTGTAAATTTTGCCGGATTGGATAATGATGGTGTTACATCAGGATTAATTGCAAGAGCAAGAAAACCTTCCGCGCTATGAAAAGTTATAGGCTGCGTACCTGTTATATCAAGAACATTGTCTGCGTTTTGTCCAAAGATAGTAACATCAACAAATCTGTTATCTTCTCCCTCACCAATTAATATTCCAGTTGCTGCATCATAAAATTTAATGGTAAATGATGTTTTAATCAGATTGTAATCTATTATTAATTTTGTACCCTCGGTAAGATTAACAAGTTTTTTACATGAGACAATTGTTGATATCATAGCTATTAAGAAAACTATTGATGCTATTTTAAATAAAGTACTTGATTTTTTCATGTTTTTATTGATTTATTGATTTCAAAATAATTTTATTGATAATTGAATTGTTGCAAGAAAAAATAAATTGAATGATTTTAAATTATTTTCAATAATTTCTTCCTGAATAACAGAGGCTGTTGGAGTAATCATTCCTGTTGCTTCCATATCAATTTTCGGATAACCGTGATATAGGGCTCCAATTTCCATATTTATTGAGAAAACCTTACTATATGAAATTGGATTTCCAATACCAATTCCAAAGTAAGGGCAATATTTTTCGGGAGTTACTTTTATTGATAAACTACCTAATTCTTCAGGGCCAACAGTAATGTGGCCAATATTAAATGAATTAATTGGCCTTGCAGAAATGCATTCTTCCGATAGATTATAAATTAATCCTCCGGTAAAATGTAGGTTCTTTGTTATAAAGACATCTCCCAAAAGCGAATAGCTTTGTAAATCGAAGGCAGCAGTACCTTCTACTTTTATGTCTTCAAATGTTTTTGATAAAGAGAGATCTAAATATGTTCCTCCAACCCGGACATTAAAAGTGCGGCTAAGAGATTTTACAATTTCAAGGCCGGGACCTAAAGTGGTAACTTTAGCTGAGATAGCCCAGCCCGGTTTAAATTCACTACGGATTTTAGCATTTTCTGATGCCTCTTTATAATTCTGAGAATATGTAATTCCAGGAATAGAAAGAAGAACCAATAAAAGAAAAGAAATAATAGTCTTTAGATTTTTCATTTTTCCGGCTTTTACTAACAAAAGTAACAAATTATTACACAGAAGTCAATAGTCAAATTATAATTGAATTGAATAAATCAACCCCTGAAGAAAAGATTTTTTAATATAAATTTTTGCATCAGAGAATATAAACAACACTAAACCATCCAAATAAATAATTGTCTACAATAATAATACTGGTTTTACTACGAATTTAATAGAACATTGATAAATGCGAAAATGATTAAATGAATAAATGCGAAAACTAAAAAACCGTCCTGACACAAAAACTAAGTATTGTCAATTACAATTATTTTATTAAATAGATTTAATTGTTATGGAATATTTAAGAATTTAAACATTTTATCATTATAAGTAAGCTATTTGATAGAATCACAGAATACTTATTTCCCATTAAAATAATAGTAAAACCATAGTAATTCTTTTATATCCATTTTTGTATATGTTAAAGATATTTTTGGCATTCCTCACGAAAGTTATTGGGATTAGATTCTGATTATTAATCCATTTTTTCATTATAAAATATCCAAGTTGTTAATAATTTAGTAAATTAGACATCTGATAAATCCATAAACAATGAAGAATTTATTAACAAAAACACTTTATTTGTTTGTTGTTCTGGCACTTGTATTTTGCTTTGGTTCTTGTGTAAATGAACATTCAAAAGAAACTGTTGTAAAAAATAAAACTGTAAAAGAAGAAATCAAAAAACCGGAAATTTTAAAAAGAATAAAAGAAAGAGGCAAATTAATTGCGACTACTGATTATAACTCAATTAATTATTTTGTTTATCGCGGAACACCCATGGGCTATCAATACGAAATGCTGAAACATTTTGCTAAGTATCTTGGAGTAAAGCTTGAACTAATGGTAAATAGTGATATTGATAGTAGCTTCAAATGCCTTGATCAGGAAAAATGTGATTTAATAGCTCTTGGATTAACTGTTACAAATGAAAGAATGAAATATGTTGATTTTACATCACCACATACTCAAACACGCCAAATGTTGATACAAAGAAAACCGGAAAACTGGAGAAAAATGAAAACATGGGATGAAGTAGAAGAAAAGCTTATTAGAAATCCTATAGAACTTGGTGGCAAAACAATTCATATTCAAAAAAATACTTCTTTTCTTCCAAGATTAAGAAGTTTATCAGAAGAGATTGGAGATTCTATAATTGTTATTGAAGATCCCGAAAAGGAAGTAGAACAATTAATTAAAGATGTAGCTGAAGGAAAAATTGAATTTACTATTGCTGATGAACATATTGCTTTGGTTAATGAAAAATACTATTCAAATATTGATATTAATACTACTATAAGTTTTCCACAAAATGTAGCTTGGGCTGTAAAAAATGGAGCTGATAGTCTCAGGGTGGCAGTTAACAAATGGCTTGTTGAATACAATAACTCCATAGATTCAAGATTTGTTTATAACAAATATTTTAAAAACCCTCGTTTGATAAGAATTACAAATAGTCAATATCATTCTATTTCCGGAGGAAAAATTTCGCGTTTCGATGATTTAATAAAAGAAGTAAGCAAAGAATATAACCTGGATTGGAGATTAATTGCATCACTGATATATCAGGAATCCGGTTTTCAAGAAAAGGCCCGATCATGGGTTGGTGCTTTCGGCTTAATGCAATTAATGCCAAATACTGCGCAAATGTATGGTGTTGATACCGCTTCATCATTAAAAGATCAGGTAAGGGCAGGAGTAAGGTTTATTAAATGGCTCGACACTCAATTGCCTGAAGAAATTGAAAAAGAAGAAAGAATAAAGTTTATTTTGGCTTCGTATAATGTTGGAATCGCCCATGTTTTTGATGCACAAAGACTGGCAGAAAAAAATAATAAAAATCCATATATCTGGACTGATAATGTTGATTATTATTTATTAAACAAATCGAAACCAAAATTTTATCGCGATGCTGTTGTTAAATATGGATATTGCCGTGGAGAAGAACCATATAACTTTGTGAACGAAATACTGGAACGTTTTGAGCATTATAAAAATGTAATTGAAAATTAAAAAAATGAGTAACTAAAAATAATACTTATTTATTTGATAGGTTTCTCTTTTAAAATATCCTTCAAAAACAAAGCTGCATTATCCTTAATAGTTTTTTCTATCGGGGTGAATTTAAAATTCAACATTTTTTCTATTTTTTTTGTTGAATAATAATAATTGCAATTTGCTGTATGTGCTGTTTCTTTTGTTATAAAAGGTTTTGATCCTGTAAAAAAACTTCTGATTTTTTCTTCTCTCCATGTAATTGCACTTAAAAATTTTCCTGCATGTATTCGCGGAGACTTTTTATTTAAATATTTTGATATTAAATTAAGAAGTTTTTGATAAGAAATATTTTCGGAGTTCAGTATAAATCGTTCGTTTTTGATTTTGCTTTCCATTAATTGTACCATTGCTTTTACAACGTCTCTCACATCAACAAAACCATTAACACCTTTTGTATAAAACTTTAATCCTTTCCATATCGTCGTAAAAAAGCGTGAACTTCCGGAATTCCAATTTCCTGGGCCTAAAATTATTGAAGGATTAACTATCACGGCATCAAGTCCTTCTTCAATTCCTCGCCAAATTTCTCTTTCTCCTCCATACTTACTGATAGAATAATGAGATTTTTTATTTGACGACATCCAATGTGTTTTTTCATCAACAAAGCCATTACTTTCAGCTCTCCCTAATGCAGCTATTGAGCTAACATAACATAGTTTTTTTATCTTTTTTTCAAGAGCTATATTTACAATGTTTGCACAACCTTCTACATTAACTTTCATCAGGAAATCTTCATCTCCGGGATCAAACGAAACTATAGCAGCACAATGATAAATTTCAGAAACATCCTTCATTGCATCTTCAAGTGAAAAAATATCAAGAACATCTCCATCAACCCATTCGATTTTTTCAAAAAGCTTTTCAACATCATCAGAATAATACCCAAATACTTTATTGATATTATCGAAATTGCTACTTTTTCGCTTTAGTGCTCGCACTTTTTTTCCCGAACTTACAAGATCGAAAAGCAAATGTGATCCAACCAGCCCTGTTCCTCCTGTTACTAAAATCATAATGCAAATTTATAAAAAATATAAATCAAAAATCGTTAATCAGTATTCGTTATTCGATATTCAAAAAAATTAATTGTATTGAATTACTACTGAATGACAAAATTATTTAATTCTTACAAATTTAACAATCACATTTTTATTCAATAAACCTATCTTTGTATAAAAATATTGAATATGAGTTTTATTGATGAGTTGAAATGGCGGGGGATGATTCATGATATGATGCCCGGAACCGACAAGCAAATTGAAAAAGAAATGACTTCGGCTTATGTTGGAATTGATCCTACAGCGGACTCTTTACATATTGGGCATTTAGTTTCTGTAATGATGTTAAAACACTTTCAACTTGCAGGACATAAACCAATTGCTTTGATTGGCGGTGCAACAGGTATGATTGGCGACCCTTCCGGGAAATCGGAAGAGAGAAATTTACTGGATGAGAAATTTTTACGACACAACGAAGAATGTTTAAAAGCCCAGCTTTCTAAATTTTTGGATTTTAAAACTGATGCTCCAAATAAAGCTGAATTAGTTAATAATTACGACTGGATGAAAGAATTCGGTTTTCTTGAATTTATCAGGGATGTTGGAAAACATTTAACCGTTAATTATATGATGGCAAAAGATTCTGTAAAAAAACGCATTAGTGGTGAGGGTGCTGTTGGAATGTCATTTACGGAATTTACATACCAGCTTGTGCAAGGATATGATTTTCTTTTCCTTTATAATAATAAAAATTGCAAACTACAAATGGGTGGTTCCGATCAATGGGGAAACATTGTTACCGGCACCGAATTAATCAGAAGAAAAGAAAAAGGCGAAGCTTTTGCTCTTACCTGCCCTTTAATTACAAAAGCTGATGGCGGGAAATTCGGGAAAACAGAATCGGGAAATGTATGGCTTGATTCCAAGAAAACTTCACCTTATAAATTTTACCAGTTTTGGCTAAATGTTTCTGATAAAGACGCTGCTAAATACATCAAAATATTTACTTTGTTTTCGAAAAAGGAAATTGATGAAATGATAATCCAACATGCCGAAGCTCCTCATTTGCGGGTTTTACAAAAAGCTCTGGCAAAAGACATCACTATTAGGGTTCACTCAGAAAACGATTATAATGCAGCTGTTGAAGCTTCCCAGATTTTGTTTGGAAAAGGAACTACCGAATCATTGAAAAACCTCTCCGAAGATATGCTTCTTGCGGTTTTTGAGGGTGTTCCACAAAGCGAAATAAAATTATATGATGTTAAAAATGCTATTGAAATTGTTGATTTTCTTGTCGGGAAAACCAATATCTTTAAATCGAATGGCGAAGCACGTAGGATGTTAAAAGATAATGGTGTTTCCATCAACAAACAAAAAGTAAATCAAGAATACACAATTACAGAAAACGATTTGTTAAACAACAAATATATTCTTGTCCAGAAGGGTAAGAAGAATTATTATTTGGTGAAAGCTGTTTAGTGCTTGTCCAGAAAGTCAATTATATTGATGGAATTTAAGAATTTTGTATATTTGATTTTGCAGTTTTTTCCTTCATTATTCATTATTCGATATTCGTTATTCTGATCTCTTTTGGAATGTCGAACTCCGAACACTGAATATCGATTGATGATTTTTTTACCTCCCCCAGCTCCTCCTAAAATTAGGAGGGGAAGCGAATATACAAACTTTTCAATTTTAAATCATTGTCTGATCCTCTAATCTTTTTTATAAGAAAAAAAGTTTACTCAGTAATCTCCCAACTCGCTCCGTCTTTAGTATCTTTAATTTGAATATTAAGTTTGTTTAATTCGTCACGGATTTTGTCGGCCGTAGCGTAATCTTTTTGCTCCTTTGCGTTTTTACGAATAGAGAGAATTGATTCCATCAATTTGTCAACCAAATCACTATTTCCGGCAGATTCTTCTTCTTGTAATCCGAGAATCTCAAAAGCAAAATCATTAAATATTTTTTTCAAAAGAATAAGGTCTTCTTCTGAGATTGTATTTTTTCCGTCTTTAATTGAGTTTATCATTTTAACACCATCAAAAAGATGTGAGATAACAATCGGGCTGTTAAAATCATCATTTAGTGCAGCGTAACATTTTTCCTGTAAGCTTTTTACATCAACAGATGATTTATCAGATGATTTGAGTTTGTCAAGGGTACTAATCGCAGTCATTAATTTTTTCATTCCTTTTTCGGCAGCCAGCAAAGCACTTTTCGAAAAATTTAATGTTGATCCATAATGAGCCTGAAGGATAAAAAATCTGATTGTCATCGGGCTGTAAGCTTTATCCAAAGTTTCATGATTACCGGCAAAAAACTGATCGAGGGTAATAAAATTATTAAGCGATTTACCCATTTTTTGACCGTCAATAGTTATCATATTATTGTGTATCCAATATTTTACGGGATCCTTTCCATTTGCAGCTTGTGATTGTGCAATTTCCGATTCGTGATGAGGAAAAAGCAAATCCATTCCACCACCGTGAATATCAAAATAATTACCAAGATATTTAGCTCCCATTGTAGAACATTCCATGTGCCACCCCGGGAAACCATCACTCCATGGTGAGGGCCATCTCATAATATGTTCGGGTTGTGCTTTTTTCCATAAAGCAAAATCATAAGGATTTTTCTTTTCATCCTGACCTTGTAGAGTACGAGTGTTTGAGATAAGATCCTCAATTTTTCTGCCTGAAAGTTTTCCATAATTATGATTTTCGTTATATTTTTTAACATCAAAATATAACGAACCGTTTATTTCATAAGCAAAACCGGAATCAATAATTTTTTTCACCATTTCGATTTGCTCGATAATATGACCGGATGCTCTTGGTTCTATACTTGGACTTTTAACATTAAGTTGTTTCATATTTTCGTGATAGCGATCAGTAAAATACTGAACAACTTCCATGGGTTCAAGTTTTTCTAAGCGGGCTTTTTTTGCAATTTTGTCTTCTCCTTCGTCAGCGTCATTTTCCAAATGTCCAACATCGGTAATGTTTCTTACATATCTTACTTTGTATCCAAGATGTAAAAGGTACCGGAATATCAAATCAAAAGTAATGGCGGGACGTGCATGACCCAAATGAGCATCGCCGTAAACGGTAGGACCACAAACATACATACCTACAAAAGGAGGATTTAAGGGTTCAAACAATTCCTTTTTGCGTGTAAGCGTATTTGTAAATCTTAATTTATTTTCCATGATGCAAAATTAATCAAGTTATTTGATATAATTTCAACAATGCACTTTGTTACAGTACATTTTTTTTATTTCAATTTGTTTTCTTCATTTTTAAAGAATCAATTTCATTACAGACAGTGTCTTTGATTAAATGGGTTTTATCGCTATTCGACTCATTAGAATTTTCATGTTTCTTGATGTTTTGTACAGGTGTGGCTGTTGATTCATTTTTGTCATCAATATCAATTTCTCCATTGCATTGAATTGCATATGTTAAACAAGCTCCCAGTATTAATCCAATAAAACCTGTCAAGAGAGATTTCTTAACGTCAAGTGACTGGATTAAAAATTTCTTTTGACACCAACTAATATAAATTGACTGAAACATATTTAACTGAACATAACATTCTCTTTGAAGTATTTCGCGAAGTCTTTCGCAATGTATTTCATGCGATGCATTTAACTTAAACTCATTTCTATCAATTTTGTCGATTTTATTAATTTCAAATTTGTTATTCAGTTCAACTACGCTATTTTCCCTAAACCTGTTAGCATCATCAATTGGATGAAATCCATCATACTTTATTATTTTATTCTTATAGATAGTTATATCATATTTCCCAGATAATTCTTTCCAATATTTTATATGCACTTTCTTTTTCATGATTTCAAATCTTATCTACTAATTCACTATCTATCTTTCTCTTAAATTGAGACTAACGTCAAATTTTATTGTTGATATTCAATACTTTATAATTTTTTCAAATTTATCAATTTTCACTTAATTTTCTCCACACTTTTTGACGTTTGCTTGAGAAATTAATCGGTTTCTCTGATGTGGGGAATGAGGCACAACGGATGGTGGTATGTTTAGTTGCCGATTTCAAAGTTCTTCTTTGTCAAATAACGATGAAATTGATGAGAGCTATACCCTTTGAATTTACTACTGTCTCGGCAATTAAATATACCACGTGTGTGTGCCCAGCATGAGCAATTGCACACCCATTCGCAAGTATCAGAATAAAATTCAAAAATACAAATATTTATTC
>CAYOKJ010000040.1:0-2582 GCA_964404485.1 uncultured Bacteroidales bacterium
TAAAAAGCCAGGAGAATATCAAACTTTTTTCCTCAACACAAACCTATCGTATAGCCAAAGCAACACAACCGTTCCCATTCCAATTCCGCTAACTACCATCCAGAAATCAAAAGGATGATAATTATTCCAGAGGTAGTTAGATAATTCAGGAATGCTCATGTTTAATTTTAAGGCGGCGGTGTTTACAAAATCGTTTTGTGTAAAACTATCTGATATCTCGGGTATGTTCAAGCCTCTTGCTTCAACTTCGGTTCGGAGTAATGTAATTTTGTCGGACATACGTCCGTAAACATCTCCAGAAATTATTCCTGCAAAAAAATTACCTCCCGCCATTGGTAAAAAATAGCAGCCCATATAAAGAGCAACCTTGTCTTTGGGGGCAATTCTACCAATGTATTCGAGTATTTTTGGTGAGCTTACCATTTCACCAATTCCGAAAATAAAAATTGTGAGAAATAAATAAAAAGGGTTTCGTGTAACAAACCATAAACCTATTCCAATAGCAGAAATTAAAAAACCTGAAATCATAGTATTTAGGGGTCTGTATTTCATGACAATGGTAGAAATAATAACCTGGAAAATAACTATATATAAAGCATCAATATTAACAAGCATCTCAGGGGAAATATTGCCGCTGTCGTTACCAATGGCAGAAGCCAGGGCAGGGGAAATATTGTCAATGGCATTGTAAATTACTGTTGTATCTATCCATTGTTCGATAAAAACAGGCAGAGTATAAAACAATTGATTGTACATTGTCCAGAAACCGATTATTATTATCAGAAACAATAAAAGTTTTATGTCTTTTAATGCTGAAAAAATGTTTTTAACAATTGTTATCAATGATTTTCCAAGTGTTTCGGTATTTGGTTTTCTTTCGGGTTCTTTAAAAAAGAAAATCACAAGAATCATATTTATTCCAATTACTATCGAAGACATTACAAAAACATAAAACCAATCTACCTCACGAAGTTTGGAAGCAAATATCGGCCCAACAAAAGCACCAATATTTACTATCATATAAAATATTCCGAAACCGATTGATGATGTTTTGTCGTTGGTAGTTTTTGCTATGGTAGCCGAGATTATCGGCTTAAAAAGTCCGGCTCCAACAGCAAGATATAAAAAGACAAACCACATAGAAGTGTATGTTTTAAAAATCCCCATCATAAGGTAACCGCTCGAAAGAATTATATAGGCAATAATAAGAATTTTTTTATATCCGAACTTGTCGGCAATGGCACCGGTTATTACCGGAAGGAAATATAAAATGGCAACTACCGTGCCCATTAGATGACCTTTTTGAACTTGCGTAAATCCTAAAGCTCCTGTATCTTCAGAGGCAGTCAGATAAATTGCCAGAACCATAAATAAACCATACCATGCCCATCGCTCAAATAATTCCATTGTATTGGCAACCCAAAATGCTCGGGGAAATTTTTTAAATGTTTGTGAAAGTCTGCTCATGCTTTAAATAAAAATTATAAATAGCTTGAAAACTAAGTGTTTGAAATTTGTTTTTTTAAAAGTATTTTTCCATAATATTCAATTTTTATAAAGTCGCTCGTCACTGACTTTTACACCCCTGCGGCATCACCCTCGAATATCTTCATGGGTAACAAACAGTTTGTCACTATTCAACTTTATTGGTGAATACTATTTGACTGACAAATATGGAACTATTTTTTTAAATATTGAGTCATTTACAAGATCAATTTTTTTGAGTTGCTCGATATTATTTAATTGTCCTTGTTTTTTAATGAGTTTAAAAATTTGTGAAGTCAGTTCGTAAGAAATATATGGATGCCTTAGCAATTCTTTAAATTCTATTTTGTTAATATTTAACTTTTTGATTTTCTCCGGTTTAACCGAGATGTTGTCGATAATCATTTTTAATCGGGTGCTGTCGAAATTATAAATTTCTAATAGTTGATTTTTGGAATAAAAGCCTCCAAGCAATTTGCGATATTTTATTATTCGTGATGAAAAAGCAGGTCCAATTCCATAAAGTTTTGTTAACTCGGCTGAGTCGGCAGTGTTGAGTTGAATTAATATTTTCTTTTTTACCTGAGGTTTTCTTGTAGTTTTAATTTTTTGTTTTCTTTTTTGATTTTTCTTTTTTGAGGGAATTGTAATGAATGGTTCCAATGATTTATATTTTTGTTCACTAATACTATAAATTTTTTTTAGGTCTTCTTTTTTGTAAAACTTACCTCCTTTTTCCTTATAGTTTATAATTACTTTGATTTGTTTCTTGGATAATCCAAGTTTTTCCCACTCTTTGGCAGATAATTGATTGGGGTCAAATTCGAATAATTCTACTTGTTGAAAATTACTTTCCAAAATAATTTTCTCTTTCCTAACATTATTTATTAAATCAAAATATTTAGTTTTTGATTTTTCGAAAGAAGCAATTTCTTCTTCAAATTCAGAGTAATCAAAATCGGGAGTAATAATAAAAACAGGGAGTAATAAATTAATTACTATCATAATAAATATCAGAGAAAGTAAAACAAAAATCCCTTGCCTTTCTCTTTTATTAAAACTAAAATATTCTTTCAAAAATTGTAACACAAACTTTG
>CAYOKJ010000040.1:2682-23460 GCA_964404485.1 uncultured Bacteroidales bacterium
AGAGAAACATTTATTTATACATTTAAGCAATTAATCATTTACGCATTGAACTAATATTCTTAGCAGATAATATATTTGAAAGCACTATTTATATTTTTTTATTTCTCCATTTTTTAATCGGGTCATATACGATTTAAGATCTTTTCGAACTTCGCCTGATAAGAGAAGCAAACCGAAAATATTTGGAAAAGCCATACTTAAGATCATCATATCAGAGAAATCAATTACAACATCAAGAGTAGAAGAAGCACCGATTACAGCAAAGCTTAAAAATATTACTTGAAAAATTCTTGTTCCAAGATTACGGCTTCCAAGTTTGTTTTCAAAAAACCCTCCAAACAAATAATCAAAGCCTTTTAAACCATAATATGACCAAGATACCATTGTTGAGAAAGCAAACAGAAATATTGCTCCCGCCAATAAATATGGAAACCATGAAAATACACTTCCGAATGCAGCTGAAGTCAGTTGAGAGCCTTCAAGATTTCCGGGATTAAGATGAAACCCTGAGAAAATAATAACAAGAGCGGTCATAGTACAAATTACAACTGTATCAATAAATGGCTCGAGTAAAGCAACAATTCCTTCGCTGATAGGTTCGTCGGTTTTTACGGCAGAGTGAGCAATTGATGCTGAACCAACTCCGGCTTCGTTTGAAAATGATGCTCTTTGAAATCCTAATATCAGAACGCCAATAAATCCTCCTTTTATTGCCATGGAATTAAATGCGCTATTAATGATTAGTGAAAATACTTCGCCAATATGCGAGATATTCATAAAAATAATTACTAAAGCAGTAAGAACATAAAACAGCGACATAAAAGGGACAACCTTGGAAGTTATTTTTCCTATACTTTTTATTCCTCCAATGATTACCAAACCAACAAGAATTGCGATAAAAACTCCAAAATAAGCACCTTTGCCTTCCAGAAATGGAATAAATAAAGCAAGTTGTGAAAAAGCTTGATTAGCCTGAAACATATTGCCACCACCAAAAGAACAACCCATTATTAATATTGCAAAAATAACTGCAAGTACTTTTCCTAAAACACCTAGATTTCTTTTCTTTAAAGCTCTGCTTAGATAGTACATTGGTCCGCCAGAAACCTGTCCTGAAGAATCAATTTTTCGATATTTCACAGCAAGTGAACATTCAACAAATTTGGATGACATCCCGAGTAATCCGGCAACTATCATCCAGAAAGTAGCTCCCGGGCCACCAATTGTAATAGCAATAGCAACGCTAGCAATATTTCCCAAACCTACTGTTGCAGAAAGAGCTGTCGTTAAAGCCTGAAAGTGTGAAACTTCTCCTTTGTCGCTATCTTTATCATATTTTCCACGTATTAATTGTATGCTGTGACCGAAAGCACGAAAATTGATAAATCGCATTTTTAAAGTAAAAAATACAGCTCCCAAAACAAGCCATAAAACTACAATTGGCACTCCCTGCTTTTTGTGATTGCCGTCAGCATCAAGAACAGGAGAACCATCTTTATAATAAAGATATGGGTCGCGAATACCAAATTCCTCAAAAGGATCCCAAAACAAAACATAACTCATTGAATTAACAATGGGTTCGAAGAAATTGTTAATTTTCTGACTGAATGTTGTTTCAATTTTGGTGTTTATTGCAAGAGCTTGTTCGGTCTGCTCACTAACATTTAATGTATCTGTAGAATCGTCATTTCTTGAAGCGTGAGATTGGTTTGAAATTAATAAAAAAAATGTGACAAAAATCAGATAAAACCAATGCTTCATAATAATAATTATAGATGAGTGGATATTATAATGCAAAAATGAAAAAATATTAGCAATAAAAAAATAAATGCAGTATATTTATTTTTATTCGCTTTGTTTTTATACACGAATTGAATTATTAAAAAAGCTGACAAATAATCGGATTGTTTTTTCTCAGTTTACATTATTTCGTTCCAATGTAAACCGATGCTACTCCAAAAGTAAGCCTATGTTGACGAGTTTTTGTGAATCCGGCTTTTCTTATATGATCGAGGAATTTTTCTCCTGAGGGAAAGGCTTTAATACTTACTGGAAGGTATGAATATGCTTTCACATCTTTTGAAATTATTTTTCCTATCAAAGGAATAATTCTGTTGAGATAAAATTTATAAAACTGTTTGAACGGAAATATTTCAGGCATAGAAAACTCAAGAACTGCAAGCAGTCCGTTCTTTTTTAAAACACGAAAAATTTCAGAAAGGGATTTGTCGAGATCTTCAAAATTCCTCACTCCAAATGCAACTGTAGCAGCTTCAAAAGTATTCTCCGCAAAAGGAATTTCAGCAGAGTCGGCTTGAATAAAACTAATTATATTATCCAGCTTACGTGCAAGAACTTTCTCCTCCCCTATTTTTATCATGTTTCCCGAAATATCGATTCCAACAATTTTTTCAGGATTAAGTTTTATTTCTTGTATTGCCAAATCACCCGTTCCCGTGGCAATATCAATAATTGAAAGAGGTTTCAGAGGCTTCAGAATCTTCACAACTTTTCGTCGCCAGAGATAATCGATACCAAAGGAAAAAGCATGATTTAAAAAGTCATAGCTGGAAGCGATATTATCAAACATCTGCTTGATATTTTCCTTTTCTTTATTATTAATTTTATCTTTCACACTTAAATCTAATAATTTTTAATTATTCCGGAATATTATCTCCCACTCCAACATTCCTCAATATTTTTAAATCCCCCTCATCGGTAATCCTGAATTTCCACTTTAGTGAATCAAAATCTTTGTAATAACGTTCAGTAATATAAAATCCAGCTTTATAAGTATTTGTTTTTTTGATTTTATTATTATCAAGTGTTATCCGGTAAAATTTAAATCCATCAATTGCTATGTAAATATCACCTTTATAAAATTGTAATGTTCCGAACTCCTTCCATACATTTTTTATACTGTATGCTTTATTTTCAGTAAATTCTCCATTTACAACAGAATAAGTAACAACTACATTATTATCATAATTTATTGCAAGCGTACCTTTTTCATAAGTAATATCAAAAATAGTTTCTTCTCCGGTTCTTATAATTTGAAAATCAACCCAGTCGTTTGATTGAGAAAAAGCAAACATCCCGGCAAGGATAAAAACAAAGAAGAATGCAGATTTAATAACCGCATTCTTTTGTTGACTAATTTTATTTACACTATTTTTCATAGCATATTAATACATCTTCATAACCTCATTAAAAAGAAGTTCCCTATTTATTGGAACCACGCCAACTTCTTCACAAACAATTCCTCCGGCAAGGTTCGAAATTGCAGCAATATCTTTACCGGAAAGACCTGCGACTAAACATAATGCAGCCACGCTGATAACGGTATCACCTGCTCCGGAAACATCAGAAATAGAACGAATATGAGCAGGGATCAAATGTTTTTGAAATTCTTTTTCGGAAATTTTTGTGCTTATAAAAACTCCTTTTTCGGATAATGTGGTGAGAACAGTTTTAATATTTTGCTGAAGATGTAATTTGTCAACGGCTTCATTCAAAACGGAATCTTTTTCAGGATTAACTTCCATTTTTAAACCTTCTTGCAACTCTTTTAAATTTGGTTTGAAAAGATCAATATTTTTAAATTCATCGAAATTTTTCTTTTTCGGGTCAACCACAACATGAATATTTTTAGCATTTGCCAAAGCAATAACATCAGAAATTAAACCCTTTGTCAGAATACCTTTATTATAATCCTGAAAAACAATAGCTTTTACATCTCCATTATTAATAAGTTCTGAGATAACAGATAACAAATCTTCAAAATCACTTTTTATAATGTCGGAAACAATCTCTTCATCAACTCTTATCAACTGTGAATTATTTCCAAAAACACGAAATTTTGTTGTTGTAATCCTTTTGTTACTTTTTATAATTCCTTTAAAGGAAAGATTTTCATTTTTCAGAAGTTCGATAAACTCATTTCCTTTACTATCATTGCCAATAACGGAGCATAGAATAGGTTTTGCTCCCAGCGACTTTAAATTCAGAGCAACATTTGCTGCACCACCAAGTCGATTTTCTCTTTTCTTAACAGCAACAACTGGAACAGGGGCTTCAGGAGAAACCCTTTCAACTTTACCCCATAAATATGAGTCTATCATCACATCACCAATTACCAGAATTTTCTGATTATTGAATGAATCGAATAACTTTTGGCATGTATCTTTTGTCAGTATCATTTTATTAAAACAAAAAACAAATATAATTATTTTGTCAATTTGTAATCAGGGTCAATAAATCTAGATTAGAGTTGAAATTATTTCAATTCAGCTAAAGCAGATTTAATCCTTTTTATTGCTTCTATCAGCAGTTCTTTTGAAGTAGCGTAAGAAATTCTCACACAATCAGGATTTCCGAAAGCAGACCCTGGAACAAGCGCTACATATACATTCTCGAGAATATATAAGCATAAGTCTTTACTGTTTTCAATAGTTGTTTTTCCATTAGATTTCCCATAATAAGAATTCACTTCCGGGAAGAAATAAAATGCACCATCAGGCATATTTACATTTATTCCGGGAATATCGCACAACAACTCATAAACCAAATCTCTTCTTTCTTTAAAAGCTCTCAGCATATATTCTATTTCAGAGGAAGATTCCTTTGATGTTTTCATAGCTTCAAGGGCAGCCAACTGCGATATTGATGAAGCGCCCGAAGTATATTGTCCCTGGACAATATCGCATGCTTTAGCAAGATATTTCGGAGCTGCTGCATAACCAATTCTCCAACCTGTCATTGCATATCCTTTTGAAACTCCGTTAATAACTACAACTTGTTCTTTTACAAAATCAAATTCTGCAATACTTCTGTGCTTCCCTGAAAAGTTAATGAATTCATAAATTTCATCAGAAATGATAACAACATTTTTATGTCTAGAAACTACTTCCGCAATTTCTTTTAGCTCTTTGTCGGAATAAAGCATTCCGGTAGGATTGCTTGGAGAACTAAAAATAATAGCTTTTGTTTTTTCTGTTATAGCATTTTCGAGTTGCTCGGCAGTAATTTTAAAATCAGTGTCGATAGTAGTTGAAATTTCAACTATTTTCCCTTCTGCTAAATGAACAAACTCAGGATACGAAACCCAGTAAGGTGCTGGAATAATTACTTCATCTTCAGGATTTATAAGGCATAATATAACATTTGCAATAGATTGCTTTGCTCCATTTGAAACAACTATTTGATCAGCATCAAACTCTAAATCGTTATCTCTTTTTAATTTTTCGGCAATAGCCTCACGTAGTTCAGGCAGCCCTGATACTGGTGTATAATGAGTTTTATTGTTATTGATGGCATTTATAGCAGCATCTTTGATAGCTGTTGGAGTATTAAAATCAGGCTCTCCTATACTTAAATTGATAACATCGTGTCCCTGAGACTTTAATATTCGACTAAGACGTGTCATTTCAAGTGTAGCCGATTCACTTAAACTATTAACTCTGTTGGATAACATTTTACTTTGCATTTTGTTATATGTTTATTTCCGATTAATAATAAATTATCAGATAGCAAAAATACATATTTTTAAAATATAAAAGTTATTATTAAAAATAGAATTAAAGAATTAATGCAATTTGATTTTCACATTATAAAGTCGAATTAACTAAATTTGGCACTCCCCCGAAAACTTTTGTACTTAGTTCACTTTATGTACTAATAGGGTATAAATAAATTCAAATATAATAAAAATTGTATCTTGCGTTAATAATTAAAATAATTACAAAATCAATAAAAATATTATGACTGAAGTTCTCGAAATTCTAAAGTACATCCTACCTTCGTTGGTAGTTGCAGGAATTGCATACTTAATTTTAAAAGAATTTTTAAAATCCTATAATAATAATCAAATAACAGAAATAAAACTTACAAATCAAAAAATGATTACTCCGATTCGCCTTCAGGCTTATGAAAGGATAGTTTTGTTTCTCGACAGAAATTCACCAAACAATCTTGTGATACGAACTAACAAGCCAAAGATGTCTGCTATGGATCTTCAAATTTCATTGATAAAAACCATTCGTGATGAGTTTGATCATAACCTTTCGCAACAACTTTATATTTCGACAAAAGCATGGGAACTGGTTAAAAATGCAAAAGAAGACCTGATAAAAACAATTAATACAGCCGCATCACAAACAAAGGAAAATTCATCTTCAGCAGATTTAGGGCAAACAATTTTCAAGATATCACTTGAACAAAAAAACTCACCAAATAAAATTGCTCTTGATTTTATAAAAAAGGAGATACAAATACTTTTCTATTAAACAAATCTAAATAAATCTCCTTGTTTGTTTTTTTTATGATATTATTTTTGGAGTAGCGGGCTTAGTAATTGAATAGTTAATTTATTAGTGTTTTTATAGAAGTCATGTTTTAACAATTTAAGATTTTAGAATTCAGAATTATAATTTTGTAACTTTGCGTGATAAAAAATTATGACGGAAAAAACAGTAAATAAAATAGCCTTGATTGGTGCAGGAAATGTTTCCATTCATTTGACAAAGGCTCTTTATAAAGCAGGGAAAAATATTATTCAAATTTTTGGTCGAAATACCGATGAAGGAAATAGTTTAGCAGATAATGTTTCGTCAGAATTTATTACTGACCTGAGCAAACTAACAACTGATGCTGATCTTTATATTGTTTCGGTTCCTGATAATGTTTTATCTGAAGTTCTTGATAAAATATATATTCCTAACAAATTAATTGTTCATACTTCGGGATCAAGTGAAATGGAAATCTTAAAAAACACTTCCGACAATTATGGTGTTTTTTATCCTTTACAAACATTCACCAAAACAAAGAAAATTGACTTTCAAAATATACCTGTTTGTATTGAAGCAAACAACAAAGCCAATTTTGATTTACTTTTTGAGCTTGCAAAATGTATTTCAAAGGATGTAAAAATTATTAACTCCAAACAACGTACGATCCTTCATATTGCAGCAGTCTTTGCATGTAATTTCTCAAATTATTTTTATTCTATTGCAGATGAAATTCTGGAGAAACATGATCTTTCATTCGACTTCATCAAGCCATTGATACAAGAAACTGCCCAAAAAATTCTAAATCATAAACCCAAAGAAGCACAAACCGGACCTGCAAAAAGAAAAGACTATCAAACTATTGAAACTCATTTAAAAGCATTATCAAAATTTCCTGAATTCAAGGATATTTATGAAATTTTATCAAAAAAAATTATTAATCATAATATAAAAAAATGACCAACTACAAAAAACTCCTAAAAAATATTAACACTTTTATTTTCGATTATGATGGAGTGTTCACAAGCGGAACATTAATAATGATGATGGAAGGTGAACCATTAAGAACTGCTTATGTTAAAGACGGATATGCAATTCAGTTGGCGGCAAAAAAGGGATATAATATTGTAATTATTTCCGGTGGTAAATCAGAAACGATTAACAATAGATTTACAGCATTAAGAATAAAAGATGTTTTTCTTGGTGCAGAAAACAAAGTAAAAATCTTTAATGATTATATTAAAAAACATAATATTAAAACAGAGAATACACTTTACATGGGTGATGATATTCCGGACCATGAAGTGATGAAAAAAGCTGGTTTGCCTTGCTGTCCTTCAGATGCTTCAGAGGAAATAAAGTCAATATCGAAATATATTTCTAACAAAAAAGGTGGAGAAGGATGCGTTCGCGATATAATTGAACAGGTGCTGAAAATACAAGGAAAATGGATGAATGATGATGCTTACAATTGGTAAAGGACATTTGAGATTTAGGATATGAGATTTTTAGAAAGCGAAATAAAGAACCACATTACAAGATGAAACAATATTTAGGCATGCTGCGATTACCAAATTTGTTAATTGTAGTTTTAACTCAATACTTAATACGTTTTTGTGTTATCAGACCTCTTTTAAAATCTCAAGGGGTTGAATTACAATTGGGAGAATTAAATTTTTTGTTGCTGGTTCTGGCAACTGTTTTAATAGCCGTTGCAGGTTATTTTATTAATGATTTTTTCGATATTGAAATTGACAAAATTAATAAGCCGGGAAAAAATATTGTTAACACAAAGATAAAAGCTGCTTTTCTTAAAAACTTATATTTTATCATCAATATTATTGCAATAGTTATTGGCTTTTATCTTGGATATTTACTTGGTACTTTTCAACTTGGATTTATTTTTCTACTGACTGCAATAATGCTTTGGTTCTACTCTGCAAAATATAAAAGACAATTTTTTATGGGCAATTTTGCTGTTGCAATATTGTCGGCTCTGGTAATATTCCTTCCATGGTTATTCGAATTTATTTCGTTAAGATCAAATCCGGATGAATTTATAAATGCTTATCGAGTGCTGCATAAAATCAATATTTTTATCTGGAGTTATGCTTTATTTGCATTTCTCACTTCTATTATTCGGGAAATTCTTAAAGACATGGAAGATTTAAAAGGCGACAAGGAATTTGGTTGCCGGACGATACCAGTTGTAATTGGTGTTTTTAAAACAAAATTCGTTGTGGCTTTCTTCATTCTTATTTCAATTGCTACTCTTGCATACGGTCAATTTTTTATGTTTTCAGAAAATTTTCATATGTTATTTTGGTATTTCATGATTGCTGTACAACCTTTGTTTATTTACCTTTTTATAAAAACAATAAAAGCAAAAACATCAGAAGATTTTAATTTCCTCAGCAATACATCAAAAATAATTATGTTAGCCGGGATTTTATCAATGCAATTATTATTAGTAAACTAATTAAATTAATTTAATGGGCACTCTCGAAAATCTTGTAAAATATAAAATAGTATTAGCATCAAAATCACCAAGAAGAAAACAATTGCTTGAAAACCTTGGTGTTGAATTCATAATTATAAGCAAAAATGTTGAAGAATTTTATCCTTTGGATATGAATCCTTCAGAAACAGCATTGTTTTTATCTGAGCTAAAAGCAAATGCTTTTCCTGACTCGGAGATTGATGATGACACATTGATAATTACTGCAGACACAATAGTTTCCTTAAACGGAAAAATAATGGGAAAACCCAAAGACAAATATGAAGCAAAAGAAATATTAAAAGAGCTTTCAGGTAAAAATCATGAAGTAATAACCGGAGTAACTTTAAAATCAAAAACTAAATTCAGATCTTTCGCTGTTAAAACAAAAGTTCATTTTAAAAATCTAAATAAGGAAGAAATAGATTTTTATGTTAACGACTACAAACCAATGGATAAAGCCGGTGCATATGGAATACAAGAATGGATCGGATTTATCGGAATTGACAAAATAGAAGGATCGTTCTATAATGTAATGGGACTGCCTACACAGAAATTATATGAGGAGCTGCTGAAGTTCTGAGTTATCAGCTTTTAGTAATAAACAATAATTTATATTAATTCTAAACAAAAAGCCAAATAAAATAATTATTTTTGATAAATATTCTCGTTAAGGAATTATTGAATACAATAATAAAAAATAAAAAATTATTAACCTATTAATTATTAACTAATAAAATAAATTATTATGAAAAAAAAGTACACAAAATTCAATCTGATTTTAATCAGTTTTGCAATCATGGCAATTAGTTATTCATGTAAATCTACAAAAGATGTAGGTCAAAAACCTTCCGGTGAATCATTAGTTGAACAGTATTGTTCTGGCCCTCAGTATTTCTCCAATAACGAATATATCAGAGCTAACGATATTGGTGAAAGCATGGATTTATCAACATCAAAGAAAAAAGCTTATTCAAATGCAAGAGCTAAGATGGCTTCTGATATACAAATTTTAGTTAAAGGTGTTAACGAAAATTTTGTTAACTCACGTGAGTATAATAATGTTGAAGAAGTTGAGGAAAAATTTCAAAACCTAACTTATGAAGTTATTAAACAAAAGTTAAGCGGAATACGTACACTTTGCGAAAAAGTGACTAAAACAGAAAACAATACTTATCGTACATACGTTGCTATTGAATTAGCTGGAGATGAGCTTGTTTCTGCTATTGGATCAAAAATTTCAAAAGATGCCAAACTGAAAATTGATTTTGATCTCGAACAGTATAAAAAAACTTTCAATAAACAAATGGAAGAATTTGAAAAGGAAAATTAATTTTTTTTATTAACCATCGCCTCTATATATTTGCTTTAATTTATAGAGGCGTTATTTTCTTTTTTATTATGTTTAAAAATAATATAATAATAAGAACAATTCTTCTTGCAGCTTTTTTCTCGCTTATTTGTATTCTTAACTCATTCGGGCAAATTAATACTAATAGTAGTATTAGTGATGAATACAAAAAGTTTAATAAAACTTTTAACGAGGAAGCTAATAAACAGCAAGATACAGGTTTTTATAAATCCGGTCTCCCGTATCATATTGCACCTTCTGTATTACCGAATTGGCTTTATAATATACCTTCATCAAATTGTGATACTACTTTTTTTATTGGAATTTCAGATCCCAGTTTACCTTCCAAAATCGGATTGACTCAAGCCATTGAACGAGCCAAAGGAATGTCTGTATTGTTACGAAATACAAAAATTCGCTATCTTAGAACTGTTTATAATGTTGATTTTCTGAAAAAAAATAAAGGAGAATTTAATTCAAAATTTGAAGAACTTTACGAATTGGCTTCCTCCGAAAATAAGCTAAATTATGAATGGGAAACAGTGGCGTTTGATAGCACTAAATTTGGGGAAACAATTGTTCTAATTAAAATATTTCCTACTGATACACTTCATAAAAAAAAGAACATCGCCGATGCATTTAATATCTTTTGCTTTAATGTTGAATATCAGAAAGCAGATAAGTTTGAATTAAACAGCAAGGTTGAATTATTCCAAAACTCAATAAATAACGAAAGAAAAGTATTGTATTCATGGAAGGAGATAGGAAAAATTGCTAATATAAAGTCACTTATAGGTGGTAATGAAAAAAATATTTGCGGCGATTATTTTAAATACAAATCATCAGATAAAAGTTTTAACTCAGAAAAATATTTTTCGCCTTTTGTAAACTTATATTACGGACTTTGGTATGCCTATATAAATTCTTTACTCAAAACACTACAAAATAGTGTTCAACCTGAAAATTTCTTAGTGCAGGATGTTGACGAACATTACAGTAAAAAATTTCAGGACTATTCGAAAGAAATCTCAATAATTTATACTTCATTTGAAATAAATGAAATTATTATCCAAAATAATAAAATATTCGTAAACCTCATCACTAACCAATAAAAAAACTGTTTATGAAAACATTAAAAACAAATCATATTTTTTTCTTCCTGTTTCTACTCTTCCTGTTTTTTAATTTTGCAGGTTTTTCTCAAACTTTTGATGAATACAAAAAAAAACAAAATCAAGACTTAAAACAGTATAAAGAAGAATACAATAAAAAATTTGCTGAAATTCAAGGTGAATTTGATAAATATGTAAAACAACAAGACGAAAAATTTGCCAAATATCTAAAAGAACAATGGGATGAATTTCAGGTTTTTGCAGGGAAAAAACTTCCTGAAAAACCAAAACCCGTTAAAATTCCGGTTTATAAACCTTCACCAATAAAAATTGATAAAAAACCGGATAATAAAAAGAAGATTATTCCTAAGCCTGAATCTGAATTTAATAAATTTAAAGAATCGGAAGAGCTACAAAAAATATCAACTATCGATGCAAAACCAATTCACCAAAAAGAAGATATTATTCTTCCACTTATCCAGGAATCAAGCCCTGTAGATTTTAATTATGACACAGATTTTTTTACTTTTTTTGGAAATAAAATTCAATATGAATATGACTCCGAAATTCTCGAATGTAAATCACTAAAACTTAGCAGTTCGGCAATAAGCAATTGGTTTAAGCAAGCCAGCAACACCAATTACAACAGAATGGTTAATAATATGCTCAGTTATAAAGATAAATTTGCTCTTAATGATTGGGCTTATTTTCTTTTACTCGAAAAAGCTGCTGTAAATATTTTCTCAGAAAACAAAAATCAAGCAAATTTGTTGTTTTGGTTTATGATGCTTCGTTCTGGATACGATGTAAAACTTGCCTATGCAAATAATATCTGCACAGTTATGTTTCCTTCGCGCCAGACTTTATATGCAATAAACTATCTCAGCTTGGATGGAATAAACTATTATATGCGCGATAAGCTAATTAGTTCGAGCCTTAGTACATATAAAAACAAATTTGCCGGTTCAACAAAAATCATGGATTTCAATATTTATTATCCAATGAACCTGAGTAATAACTCTGCAATAAAATCAATTGACATTTCCTATGAAGGAGAAAAATATCATTTTAATCTGGAATATAATCCTGATATGATTGACCTTTACAATAATTATCCTGTTGTGGCGGCAGAAGTTTATTTTGATGCTTCAATAACAGCTCAGGCAAAAGATGCACTTGCAGAAAACATACTTCCGGTAATTAAAGATATGACTGAAAGCGAAGCAGCAAACTTTTTACTTTATTTCACCCAAAACGCTTTTGAATATCAGATTGATGAAACTCAATTTGGAAAAGAAAGATTTTTATTTCCCGAAGAAACTTTATACTATCCTTATTCTGATTGCGAAGACCGCTCAGCATTTTATGCTTACCTGGTAAAAGAATTTCTGAAAATTGATATTGTAGGTTTGGAATATCCCATGCATATTGCCACAGCAATTAAACTTGAAAGTAATTATAATGGGGATTATATTTCCTATAATGGAAATAAATATATTATTGCAGATCCTACTTTTATTAACGCCCCTGTCGGGAGAGCTATGCCTCAATACAAAAATACCAATGCAAAAGTTATTGCTCTGAACAATTTTCGTCAAGATATTTTTATTGCTGATAAGTATTGGACAAAAGCTTTTAATGCCGGTGCTTTCAGAGGCGGTATCAATCAGGATCATGTATTCGATAATGCAGGAAATTGTTATCTCACAGGATACTTTTTAAATAAAATTGATTTTGGTGAAATAAAACTAAAATCTTCATCAGCTAACCGCCAGTGTTTTGTTGCTAAATTCACAAAAAAAGGCAAACTTCAGTGGGTGAAAAACCTTGATGGTAGCGGAGTTTCAACAGGAATATCAATTTCTCAGGGTTCAGGCGATTCTCCTTTAGTGATGGGTACTTATAGCGGTAATCTTAAATTTGGGAGACAGCAAATTTCCAGTACTTCTGAGCATGATATTTTTGTTTTAAAACTTAAAAGTAATGGAGAAGTTGACTGGCTGAGTAATGCAGGAATTAGTGATCGGGAAAGTAAAATGTTTCTAAAATATGCAATTACTTTCGACCCAAGTGGAAATCATTTAAAAACTGATCTCTTTACAGAAAATCCGGCAGAATCTTCAGAAGGTATTTTTGTTAAAAATGATGGAGATATTCTTATCGCTGGAGCTTTTAATAATACCACCGGATTAAATACAAGAAAAACTTCATTTGCTGATGAAGCAAGCTTGAATTATACAGAATTAATAAAAGCAGAAAACGACGAGCTGATTAATTCAAATGTAAACAAAAGTATTGCCGGCTTATTTGCAGTGATTAATCTTGCAAGAAGTAATGGAATGAATATTCCCGGAAAATCTGCTCTTAAAGCTCTGGATAAATACAATCCTCGTTTTAAAAAAGAATGTCCGGTAATCTATGAAAATATTGCTAAAGTTACATTCATGAAAAATGCTGAAGGAATAATTACTATCAGAACAAATAACGGGCGTGATGTTAGATTCGACAATGTAAAACTAAAAAATAATGCTAAGGTAAAAATCACATCTTTTGCTTCCGGTGATAAACAAATGAATATTCTTTCAGGTATTTCTGTGGGTAAATATTTCATTTGGTATAATCTTAATTTTGTTAGAATGTACCAGAAAAATGGAGACCTTTTATTTGATTACGATTCGGATCATACTCAAAAAATTGTGAATATGAAAGACGATATTCTTGAGATGTGAAAAAGAAGTTTGGAGTACTTAAAGTTTGGAGTACTTAAAGTTATGATTCAATTAATATTAAATTTTAGTCATTTTAAATTTTAGTCATTTTAAATTTATATATCATGAAAAAAGCAATCAAATTATTAACATTGTTGTTGTTTGTCAGCATTCAAACAACTTATGCACAGATAGAAGAAATGCGTGAAAAAATGCAAGACCAGATAACCGAATTGGAAGATGGTAAACTTACTCTTCGTTTTATAAATGCAGTTGATGGAAATGCTGTTGCAGATGCCACAATTAAAATTGATGAATTGGGTGATTTTACCACCGACAGACAAGGAAGAGTTTTATTTGAAGTTCCTGAAGATGGAACCTATTCGTTGGGCTTTTCTAAAGAAGGTTTTATTTCTGTAAACCTGAAATTTTAAATTATGCTTGGAACGATTTTTTATAACCGTTTTTCGGTTTCTCCTAAAATTGATATGGGCACAATAAGAATTGTCCTTGACTGGGATGATAAGCCAAAAGACCTTGATGCACACCTCGTAAAAGAAGGCGGATATCATATTTCATATAGATTTAAAAACACCAGCACAGATGGAAAAGCTGTTCTCGACCGCGACGACCTTGATGGTTATGGTCCCGAAACTATTACCATTACTGATGTTGATGATGATGCAGAGTATAAATTTTATGTAAAAGATTTTACCAACCGCGATCGTAACAATTCAAAAAAATTGTCAAAATCAAAAGCCAGAATAAAAATTTATGGAGAAGGACAATTACTTCATGAATTTAAAATTACCGAAAGACTAAAAGGAAACACATGGATGGTCTTTCGCATTGTAAAAGGTGAAATAATAATTTGGGATGAGGTGAATAGGTATTATTAATTGCAATCACCCGTAGTACGACTTAAAGTCGTGCTACGGGTTTATAAAAAGCAGCATAAATTAGATTAAAAAATTATTAAAGCAGTTTGCGAAGAGCATTTCTCCACTATTTATAGGGGAGATGTCCGCAGGACAGAGGGGTGAAAAGAAGTGTAAAAAAAAACGCCGGAAGCCCAAAATGGTGAATCTAATTAATAAAATAAATTTCTTAAATTAGCTGCATCAAAAACCCCTTTTCAAATATGAATAAATTTCTACTACTAATTATCTTTTCAATTTTCTGTTTTTCAACAAGCATAGCCCAAATTGCCGTTAAATCTTTTCGCATTTTACCCACAGACCAAACCGCCAGGATAACCGATCCGGTGATTGACCAGAACGGTGAGAAATGTGCACTTATAAAAGTAGTTACTACCGAGACCGGTTTTGGCTGGGAAGGCGGAATGTTGGGAATAACAAAAGTTGAACCAAAGCTTGGTGAATTTTGGGTTTATGTTCCTCACGGAGCAAAAAAAATTACCATAAAACATGCCCAACTCGGAATTTTAAGAGACTATATTTATACCGAAGCCATTTATGAAGCTACAGTTTATGAGATGGTGCTTACAAGCGGAAAAGTTGTTACCACTGTTGTTGATTATGAAATACTCTCCGAGTGGGTAATTATTACCTCAGAGCCAGAAGGGGCAGATATTTATATTGATGAAATAAATCTCGGACAAACACCTTTTCAGCAGGAGCTCAAAGAAGGAAAACACACATTTCGTATTAGCAAAGACCTGTATCATACCGAAGCCGGAGCTTTTCAGCTTTCGGTTGACGAAGGCAAAAAGCAACTTAATTACACCTTAAAACCTAATTTTGGGTATATTAGTGTAAACTCACAACCCGAAAACGGAGCAACAATTTTTATAAACGGAAAAGAGCAAAACAGCAAAACACCTTTTACAAGCAATAAACTAAAATCAGGAAAACATACGGTAAGCGTTTCAAAACAAATGTTTGGTGATTACGAAACAACAGTTATTGTTAGCGATAACCAAACAAGCGAAATAAATGCAAGTTTATCTGCACGTTTTGGAAACCTTAGCGTAAAAAGCCAACCCGAAAGCGGAGCCGAACTAAGCATAGACGGACAGCCAAGCGAAAAAACTACTCCTTGCACAATAGAAAAACTTGCAAGTGGCGAGCATACTCTAACTTTACGACAACAATGGTACGAAACCAAAAAAGTAAAAATTACTATTGCCGATGGCGAAAACAAAACCGAAACCGTAATTCTCTCGCCCACTTTTGCCGAAATAAAAATAAGCACCAACCCCAATGCTAATATTTATATTGATAATAATAGAGTTGGCAATGGAACTTATACCGGAAGAGTTGTTGCAGGTCTGCATACTTTTGAAGCCCGAAAAGATAAACACCATAACGACAGCAAAAAACTCGAACTAATAAGCGGAACAAACAAGGAATTAAGCCTGCACCCAAAACCAATGTACGGTACATTAAAAATAGTAAGCACACCTTTTAGTGCCGATTATATAGTAAAATCCAAATTGACCGATAATTACACTGGCACATCCCCAAATACTATACGCAAATTGCTTGTGGGCGAATATACCGTTTCCATAAGTAAAACCGGTTACGTAAGCGAAACTCGTACTGTAAACATTAAAGAAAACGAAACCGAAGAAATAAATATTGAACTATCATCTGGCAAACAAATAACAATTAACAGCAGCCCGCAAGGAGCAAAGCTTTATATTAATAATGAGTACAAAGGCACAACACCTTTTACTACTGAATTTTCGTTTGGAAAATATAATGTAAAACTTACTAAAACCGAATACAAAGATTTAACACAAAGCATAGAAATTAAAAAATATACAAATGATATTAGCTTGACATTAGAAAGTGTTGTTAAAGAAATACCCGGAATGATATTTGTAAAAGGCGGAACTTTTAGTATGGGAAGCAATGATGGAGAAAGCGATGAAAAGCCAATACATACTGTAACAGTAGATGATTTTTATATTGGCAAATACGAAGTAACCCAAAAACAATGGAAAGAAATAATGGGTACTTCGACTTCGCTCAGTAACCCAAGTTATTTTAAAGGAGATAATTTACCTGTAGAAAAAGTTAGTTGGAATGATGTACAGGAATTTATAAAAAAGCTAAATAAAAAGACAGGGCAGAAATACAGATTGCCCACAGAGGCAGAATGGGAATATGCTGCCCGCGGAGGTGTAGAAACGATTCACGAATCGTCTCAAACCAAATACGCCGGCAGCAATAATATTGATAATGTTGCGTGGTACACTTCAAATTCCGGTAGTAAAACACATAATGTAGGCACAAAACAAGCAAACGAACTCGGAATATATGACATGAGCGGAAATGTATGGGAATGGTGTAATGATTGGTACGGGGGTAGTTATTATAAAAACAGACCGCAAAATAATCCGACTGGCCCTTCATCAGGCTCTCGCCGTGTGCGCCGCGGCGGTAGCTGGTACTACGATGCCGACCGCTGTCGTGTGGCTTATCGCGGCAGCTGGGACCCGGATAGCAGTCGCCACTATTTGGGCTTCCGCCTTGCCCTCAGTTTACCCCGTTAAATTCCGGAGGTATATTTAACTGGGGTTATTAACGGTTCATTCATCCTTTTTGTAAGTGGGAATAAAATTTTTTTGAAAAATTGAAATATAATACAAATAAAATTATTACAATCACCCGTAGCACGAGGAAATTCGTACTACGGGAGGCGAAATCCCGTGGTACGACTCAAAGTCGTGCTACGGGTTTTATATAACAGCACAAATTAGATTTGAGTTATTCTGCATAAAAAGACAAAAAGTCATTTGAATTTATGTATATTTGCACAAAAAGACGTTCGATTTAATGTAAATAAAAAAATGCCTATGGAACGATTTGCAATGCAACACCTAAAAAAATGGAAAAACAAAAATAATCGCAAGCCAATGGTCATAAGGGGTGCACGTCAAGTTGGCAAAACCTGGTTGATGAAAGAATTTGGTAAAAATGAATATAAACAAACGGCTTATGTAAATTTTGAGAGTTCCAAACTGCTAAAAACACTTTTTGTTGATAATTTCGACATCCAAAGGATTATTACAGCCTTACAAATTGAAACCGGAATACAGATAAATGCAGAAAACACACTTATTATTTTTGATGAGATTCAAGAGGCGGAAGGGGCAATTACTTCACTAAAGTATTTCTGTGAAAACGCTCCTCAATATCATATTATATCTGCAGGCTCACTGCTTGGTGTTGCCCTACACCAAAAAATTTCATTCCCTGTTGGTAAGGTAGAGTTTCTCGAACTCTACCCACTATGCTTTTTTGAATTTCTTTTGGCAATGGAGCAAAAACAATTGCTTGAGTTGTTAAACAATAAAGATTGGCCACTAATAAAGAGTTTCAAAGAAAAGTATATTCAATATCTGCGGCAATACTACTACATTGGGGGCATGCCCGAAGTTATATGCACATTTAAAAATAAAAACAATTTTCAGGAAGTAAGGGATATTCAAAAACAGATACTTTCGGCTTACGAGCAAGATTTCTCCAAACATGCCCCAAACGAAATTGTCCCCCGAATCAGGATGCTATGGAACTCAATACCGACACAATTGGTAAAAGAGAATAAAAAGTTTATTTATAAAGTTGTTAAATCGGGAGCAAGAGCCAAAGATTATGAACTGGCTTTATCATGGCTTATTGATTGTGGTTTGGTACATAAGGTTACACGTTCGTTAAAACCCGGAATTCCGCTAAAAGCATACGAGGATTACAATGCTTTTAAACTATTTGTTGTTGATGTTGGACTTTTGGCAGCTATGGGTGATATTGATGTAAAGACATTACTTGGTGGTAATTTAATTTTCGAAGAATTTAAAGGAGCTTTAACAGAACAATACGTATTACAACAACTAATAACAATTTCTGATATAGCAATACATTATTGGTCTGCCGAGCGATCCGCTTCCGAAATAGACTTCATGGTACAATACTCAGGGGTCGTAATCCCTATTGAGGTAAAGGCTGAGGAAAACTTACAGGCTAAAAGCCTTAAAGTATTTTGCCAAAAGTACTCCCCTTCATTGGCAATAAGAACATCAATGTCGGATTACAGAAAAGAAACCTGGCTGACAAATATCCCGCTGTACGCAATAGGCAAATTAACTTCTATAATAGAAAATGTGACTTAAATAAATTCGTACTACTGGTTTATGAAGCAGAAAAAAATTGATTTAAAAATTTCTAAATTTATTTGCGAAGGACAGAGGGGTAAAAAAAAGTCCGGAGGGTTGTCTGATCAATTTGTGACAAAATAAGAAAAATGTACTATTTTTGTTAAGCAAAATATTTTTATCTAAAATTTCATAAAAATGAAAAAACTTTTACCATTATTATTCGTATTAATTCCTGTACTTTTCTTAAGTAATATTTTAAAATCTCAGGAAACTGAAACCCTCACTTTCGAAGAATACAAAAAGCAACAAAACGCAAAATACAAACAATATACAGAATCTGTTACTCTTGAGCTTGAAAAATATATGCTGGAAGAACAGCGAGGAATTGAAAAATTACGTCAGGAAATTGAAGATTATTGGGGAGCTAATGATTTTAAATTATCTAATAAAAAGGACTGGGTTGAATATAGCGAAGACAAAAAAACCAGAACTGATGTTGATTTTGAAAATGGATCGGCAAAAGTAGAAGTGCTGCTTGACCCCGAAGAAGCAAACGATCCCGATAAGGTTAAAGAAAAACTTAAAACTGCTATTGAAGGACTAATAGTTTCAAAAGGGAAAACAAAAGATTACGAAACAGAAAGCGAAAAACCAAAAGAGCTATTGGAAACTCCTGTATTGGATAGACAACTACAAACCGTAAACGGTGACAAAGTAAATGATAAAAATACCGGAGAATATGCAAACGAAATTTTAATAGCAGATAATATTAAAACTGAGGAATTAAAAGGTTCGGATGGAAAAACAAGGATTAAAGTTTATGTAAGTTTACCTCTTGCCCCTGATCATATTAAAACAAGATCAACGAGATTTCAGGATTTTATTAATAAATATTCTAATCAGTTTAAATTGCCACCTGAATTGATTTATGCTATTATTCATACCGAATCTTATTTTAATCCAAAAGCCAAATCACATGTTCCCGCCTTCGGATTGATGCAAATTGTACCAAAATATGCCGGAAGAGATGCTTATCAATATTTATATGATCAGGATAAAATGCTTAGCTCAAATTATCTTTACAAACCTAATCAAAATATTGAATTGGGAACAGCTTATTTAAGACTCTTAATGTCCAGAGAATTTAAAAAAGTTAAAGACGAAAAATGCAAAATATTATGTTGTATTGCAGCTTATAATACAGGCGCAGGAAATGTAAGTAAAGCTTTTACAGGAAACACTAATATTTATAAAGCAGTAAAAAAGATCAATAAACTTAATTACAAACAATTATTTAATATCTTACATAAAGATTTACCTTATCAGGAAACCCGTGATTATATTGTGAAAGTTACAGATAGAATGAATAAATACAAAAGTTGGAAGGGGGAGTAGAGATTAATTCATTTTAAATTCATTAAACCCGTAGTACGACTCAAAGTCGTGCTACGGGTACTTATTGATAAATATTAAAAAACAGGTTCTACCACAAATTCAATGGAAAATATTAAAATTATAATAATTCAATAAAAAGAAATGCCACAAATTACTCACGATATTGTTTATTTTTATTGGTGTTCGTGATATCACTTTGTTAAGTTCACAGATAATTCAAAGAATTATTTTCTTACTTGATAATTGAATATTGATTGTTGAGTATTGAATGTTTGTCCATTCATAAATATGGTTGACGCAAAGTTTAAA
>CAYOKJ010000041.1:0-23118 GCA_964404485.1 uncultured Bacteroidales bacterium
TAGCGGAAATCCAATAACAGATCCATGGTCAACAGCAACAAATACTTCAGATGTATTAGATTATTTTGGTCCAAACGGTTTAGGATATATTCCTGCAACACCTGCTGAACTTGGTGGATGGAGTGGTGGAAACGCAGCTGATGTTAATTATGCAATTAATCAAGGTTCATTTGTTTTGCAGCATCGCGACCATGGTGGCGAAAACGGATGGGGTGAACCCAATTATAATAGCAATAATATTGACGGTTTAACAAATACTGATCTCACATTTGTTTTTTCTATATAATTGCTAAAAAAATAAATCATTATTTAAAATTAATACAAACAACGAATATTTTTATTGAAAAAAAATAATTTCAGCCAAAATTTTAAATAAATATTTTTTGCTTATTTTCCAGACAAACACTAACTAAATGATATTCAATATTAAAACTCATGTATTCAGATGTTAAAGACATAGCAATCAATTCTATCTTACTCAACTTAGGCTTTCTCATTTGTATAAATTGTGAAAATTTAATGTTTTTTTTTGTAAATTGTTAAAAATAATTTTGTTCTTTTGCATAAAGCTGTTCATAATTTAAAGGTAGACTAAGCAGTTAAATGCACAAATAATTATTATTCGATGAACAACTTTTTTTTTATGCAAATACACACCGTATTAAATTAATAATTAAAACAAAAAATTATGAAAAAGAAAATTTTACTAATATTCAGTTTGTTAGCCTTAATGGTTTTTGGGCAAGCTACAATTGTGTCTGCACAATGCGATATTGTTATTGATATGCAAGACAGTTATGGAGATGGTTGGAATGGCGCATCTCTTAAAGTTTATAATGGTGCCGATCTTTTAGGTACCGCAACGATAGCAAATGGCACTAGTGGTCAAGCCATCATTACAGTGCCCGATATGGCGCTTATTAGCTTAGTTTGGGTTTCTGGTAGTTATGATGAAGAAATTTCATTTACTGTTACCAACGGCATAGGCATACAAGTATATGTGTGTGAATTATTGGGGGCACCAGATGCCGGAGAGTTTTTTGTATTTACAAATGTGTGTTCTTCTGAAGGGATTGACGTCAATTTAATTGATTTTCCTCTTCCCTCAAAAGTAGCTGTTGGCGATATTGAAATAGAAGGTGTTATTCGTAATGAAAGAGATACTCCTATTACCTCCTTCGATCTTGTTTATTCGCTTGATGGAACTGATAGTGATGTAGTCACTATTGATGGCTTGAACCTGGCTTTTAATGAAACTTTTGAATTTGTTTATCCACAGCTTGCTACCATTGATGTTGGAATACATGAATTTGAACTCAGAGTTGAAAACATAAATGCTCAGGGTGATGATGATAACCCCAACAATAATAGCTTGAGTGCTGAGGTATTATGTGTAAACGAAATATTTTCAAAAAATGTGGTTTATGAAGAAGCTACCGGAACCTGGTGTGGATTTTGTCCACGTGGTTTGGTTGGATTAAATACTATGGCACATAATTATACTGATGGCAGCTGGATTGGGATTGGCGTTCATAATGGTGACCCAATGAAGGTTACTGAATACGATCAGGGAATTGGATATTTTATCGGAGGTTATCCTAGCGGAGTAATGAACAGGGAATTTGTGTATGATCCAGGTTTAGAAACTCTTGAACCTGCCTACCTCTTAGCTAAATCGGAAATTTCCTTGGGAAAAATAGAAATAACTGCAAAATCCTGGGATGAAAGTACACGCGACCTCACAGTAGAAGCAACTTCTAACTTTGCCATGGACCTCGAGGGTACTTCTTATAACCTTTCTATGGTTATTGTTGAAAGTGGCCTTACCGGAACCACCTCACAGTGGAACCAATCAAATTACTATTCAGGTGGTTCATATGGCGACTTGATTGATTGGGACGGAACCAACTGGGCTGATTTGTCCAACCCTGTTCTGGCTGCGGATATGGTTTATAACCATGTAGGCAGAGCTTTAGTTGGTGGATGGGATGGCGTTGCAGGCATCATTCCTGCAGATGTTGTTTACGGAACTCCTTATAATCATGAGTTTACTTATACTTTGGATGAGGGATTTAATCCTGAAGAAGTGAATCTTGTAGTTATGCTTATTGATCACTCTACTGGTATTATTGTGAATGCATATGAGATTGCTCTTGAAGCTGATATTCTGACTCCAGAATTTTTCAGTGATGTGGTAAGTGGAACAGCTCCGCTTCAAGTTGCTTTTACGGATGACACTGAAGGTGGTGATGTGGCTGAATGGTCATGGGATTTCGACAATGACGGTGTTGAAGACTCAAATGAGCAAAATCCAACATATACCTACGAATCAGCTGGCTCTTTTTCTGTGGCCTTAACAGTTACTAATCAAACAGAAAATAGTTTTACCATGGTGAAAAAAGACTATATTAGTGTTGGCGGTGTTGGCGTGAACGAAATATCAGCTAATAATTTTAAATGCTATCCAAACCCGGCCAAAGATTTTATTAATGTACAAAGTGTGGATGCTTTGAACAGTATTAAATTATTTAATGTTAGTGGTCAAATGGTTTATGAAAATTATGCCAATGGATCTAAATTACAAACCATTGATATTTCATCCTTCGAGAAGGGTATTTACTTTATGGAATTGAATACAGAAACAGAAACAAAACAGATTAAGATTGTTGTTGATTAGGCTATATTTTTAAGCTATAATAAATGACAAAATCTTTTATTGAAATTTGATATTAAAAGAAAAGGCGAAATGAAATTATACTCTAATTCAGAGGAGTAAAATTGAATTTCGCCTTTTTATTGTAATACGCTCAGATTTGAAAGCAATCGATAAAAGTTTTTAACACATTCTTTTGCTAATCATTAATTTTCTCATGGTATTCAAAGTTTTGTTTAAAATTTTTATATTTTTGATGCCTTAATAAAAACGGGAAATCTAATTTATAGGAATAAAATAATAAACCGAGTGCAACTTTTATCTAATTGTAATTGTCAATAAAGCATATTTGAAATGTAAACTTTGACTCATCCTATACATTTTATTAATACAAGATGGATACGGGAATAACTATTTAATGAAGTTTGTAAAAAACTATATTCCCAATTTCTGCATCTTAAGTTATTATAATTGCAAACAAAGAAAATGATAAACTAACAAAAAGTCAACTGATGAAAAAAATAATATCACTATTTTTATTAATATCTGCAATCACCTCATTTAACTTAGAGGCACAGATAATTGAAAAAACTTACTTTTTTTCTGAATATAAAATAACACAAAACGGAGATTATAATTTTATAAGTTTTGAGAACACTCAAATGGCAGGACATTTAGGAGAGCCTACTCTACCTTATCATTCCATTTCACTATTATTACCTCCGGGCTATGTTGCGGAATCAATTGAAGTTATTGGAGAAAATGAAACATTAATTTCAGGGGAGTATCAACTCTATCCTCGTCAGGCTTCAAGACCTTTATCCGAAGAAAACTCAGGCATCTTTCAAAAAAACCAAAATGTTTATGATTCGGATATTCTGTATCCGGAAAAATTAAACGGAGAATTCTCAACTGAATTTTTAAATGGATATTCATTTGTATTATCAACCTTCACTCCGGTGAAATATAATCCGGCAAACGGAATCATTTCATGGTATAAAAAAATCACTATTAAAATAACAACAAAGCCAGACAACAAAGCTATTCAGGCTCTTGCAAACCTAAAAAGTTCCGAAAACATTTTAGAAAAAGTAAATACTCTGGCACAAAATCCTGAAATAATTAAAAATTATCTACAAACCAATAATCGTAGTGATGATGATTATGAAATGATGATAATTACTCCTTCATCATTTGAAGATAATTATCAGGATCTTATTGATCTTTATATACCTAGAGGTGTTAAAGCCGAAACGGTTACTACGGAATATATAAACACTAATATTTCGGGACAGGATATGCCAGAAAAAATCAGGAATTATATTATTCAGGAATATCAGGCTCATGGTGTTGAATATATTTTGCTTGGGGGTGATGTTGAACATGTTGCTTATCGTGGTTTTTATTGTTACGTTCAATCCGGTTCGGGTTACGAAGATGATAATATTCCTGCCGACCTTTATTATTCAGCTCTTGACGGAACATGGAATGATGATGGTGATAATCGATGGGGAGAAATTGGTGAAGACGATCTCTTACCTGATGTTTCGGTAACAAGGTTTACAATTAGTGATACTGTTGAACTCAACAATATGCTTCATAAAACAATTTCATATCAGGATTCTCCCGTGCTTGGCGAATTAGATAAACCTTTGCTTGCTGGTGAGCATCTTTATTCTGATCCTATGACATGGGGTGCCCAATATTTGGATCTTCTAATAGGTTATCATGATGATAACGGATACGAAACCACAGGTATTCCAGAAACAGACAATTACGATACTTTATACGACCGTAGTGCTTCCTGGTCAGCAAGTCAGTTGATTACAGAAATAAATCAAGGGCATTCTTTTATACATCATGTAGGTCATGCAAATGCAACTTATGTAATGCGCTTAAATAATCCTGATATTACAAATTCCAATTTCTCGGAAGTAAACGGAACAACTCATAATTACACCCTTGTTTATACTCATGGATGTATTTGTGGTTCGTTTGATAATAGCGATTGTATTGGCGAAAAAATAGTAACAATAGATAATTTTGCTGCAGCAGGAGCTTTTAACTCCCGTTACGGATGGTTTAACGAAGGACAAACAGAAGGTCCTTCAGCTCATCTTCACAGAGAATTTATTGATGCTCTTTATAATCAGAAAAAAGGAAGAGTTGGTGAAGCTCATAAAATTTCTAAAATAGAAACTTCGCCATGGGTAAATGCTCCCGGACAACACGAAGAAGGTGCTTTGCGTTGGTGTTTTTACGATTGCAATATGTTCGGCGATCCTGCTATGTCTGTCTGGACTGCCGAACCAATTAATATTAATGTGGTTTTTGAAAATACAATTCCTGTCAGTAACGATTCAACAAATGTAATTGTAACTTCCGGTGGTGATGCAGTCGAAGGCCTGAATTGTGTTCTAAAAGATGGTGATGTAATTTACGGAACAGCAGTTACAGATTCACTTGGAAATGCAACTATTTATTATAATCCGGCAAATGTTGAACTTGGTAATGCACAATTAGTGATTTCAGGTTATAATTGTCTCCCACATATTTATGAAGTTGTTTTTGTTCCTGACGGTGGCCCATTTGTAATTTATAGCTCACATGAAATAAATGATAAAAGCGGAAATAATAATACCCTTGTTGATTTTGGTGAAGATATTCTTTTAACTGTTGAAGTTGAAAATGTTGGTTCTGCAATTGCTAACGATGTTGATGTTACTATTAGAACTGAAGATGCTTATGCTACAATTACTGACAGCACAGAAAATTATGGCAATATTTCTGCAGGTGGGTTTTCTTCAGTTACAGATGGTTTTGAATTTTTAATTGCAAACAATGTCCCTGACCAACATATTGTAAACTTTCAATTAATAGCAACTGCTGACACTACATGGATTTCTGAATTTGATATTATTGTAGATGCTCCGGTTCTTAAAATTGGTAGTTTGTCAATTGATGATAGTAGTTCGGGAAATAACAACGGATTACTCGATCCGGGCGAAACTGTAGAAATAACTATAGAATCTTTAAATAATGGTAATAGCGATTGTTTTGAAACTTATGGGATTTTTACTTCTGATGATATTTTTGCAAGTATTGCTGATACAATTTTTAGTATCGACACCTTGGAATTTGGAACATCTAAAAATGCTGTTTTTAGTGTCACAATAGATGAGGACACCCCGGTAGAAACAAATATTGTATTTAGTTATTTGCTTGAATCAGGTGAGTATAACGCTCAGAGCAATTTTAATCTTGGTGTAGGAATAATTGTAGAAGATTTTGAAACCGGAGACTTTACAGCATTTGATTGGGAATTTTCGGGCAACCAACCATGGACTATCAGTGATATCAATACTTTTGAAGGTGATTATTGCGCTAAATCCGGTGCTATCGGAAACAATTCCTCGTCAGCATTATTATTATCCCTTTATGTATTATCTGACGGTGAGGTATCATTCTTTAGAAAGGTTTCTTCTGAAAACGGTTACGATTATCTCAGATTCTATATTGATGATGAATTAAAAGAAGTTTGGTCAGGAGAAGTTGATTGGGCTGAAGCGAGCTATCCGGTAACAGAAGGTATTCATATTTTTAAATGGATTTACATAAAAGATAGTCACGAAACAGGTGGTAGTGACTGTGCATGGTTGGATTATATTGTTCTTCCTCCATTTACTCCAACTACTTCAATTAATGAAAATCAAAAGCAGGAATTTGTATTTAATGTATATCCTAATCCATGTAATGATGAATTCTATATTGAATCTAAGAATAGTAATTTCTCAGATATTCAGATTTGCATTTATAACAACATAGGACAAAAGATAAATAATATCAATTCAACGATTTCGGAAAATGGGAAAATGACAATCAATACAAGTGAATTAAAAGTTGGAATTTATTATTACATATTAAAGTCAAACAAACTTTTCGGTTCAGGTAAAATTTTATTAGTCAGGTAATTTTTATAATTACCTTGGAATTTTAAATATTAATAATTATCTTTGTGAAACAAAACATGGCTTAAGTATGCTGATTAACAGTTCTTTAGAAAACCTTAACAAACATTTAAAAACATAAATTTAATATCAAATGAAAATTTTTAATTATTTATTATCGGTAATAATTATTGTTTTGTTTTTTGTAAACATTTCGGTAGCCCAAAAAGTATCGTATTCTGACAGTTGGGGCAATCAGGGTTTTCAAATTACAAAAGAGAACACAATAGGAGTTAATGTAAATTATTCTATTACAGAATTTACATTTGCAAACACAAACATCAAAGGCGAAGAAATGAAAAACATTTTTCTTCATGGTGTTATGTTACCAAATGATGAAGGTGCTCCTGATCTTCCAAGCTCAGGAAAATATATTGCAATACCACAAGGTGCAAAAGCAATTTTAAGAGTAAAAACATCAAAAATTGAAACATTTACTAATGTAAATATTGCTCCTGCTCCAAGAATTCCTCTTGATACAGAAAAAGGTCCTTTGGAATACAACAAAAACGAAGCAATATATTCGAAAGATGCATTTTATCCTGCACAAGCTGTTCAGCTTTCAAAACCACTAAAACTAAGAGGTGTTGATGCTACAGTTCTTGGTATTAGTCCTTTCCAATATAATCCTGTTACAAAAGAACTTCGAGTTTACAGAGATATTGAAATTGAAATCACTTTTGAAGGAGGAAACAATCATTTTGGAGAAGATCGCTTACGTAGCCGTTGGTTCGATCCAATCCTTGAAGATGCATTCTTAAATCATTCTTCATTACCAAAAATTGATTACACAAAAAGATTTTTAAATCCAACTGATGAAATTGGTTGTGAATATTTAATTGTATCACCTGATGGGGCAAATTTCCAAAGTTGGGCTGATTCAATAAGAACATTTAGAATTCAACAAGGAATTGTTACCGAAGTTGTAACTCTTTCTGATATTGGTGGAAATACAGCTCCTATTCTAGAAAATTATTTTAATGATGCATACAACATTTGGGATATACCCCCTGTAGCAGTTTTATTACTTGGTGATTTTGGTAATAGCATGGACAACAGAGTAATTGCTCCTATCTGGAATAATTATTGTGCATCAGATAATATTTATGCTGATGTTGATGGAGATGACCTTCCTGAAATTATTTTTGCAAGGATGACTGCACGAGATAACTCTGAGCTCGAAGTTATGATAACTAAATTTCTTGATTATGAAAGAAACCCTCCAACAAGTGCTGATTATTACAATCATCCTATTACTGCACTTGGTTGGCAAACAGCAAGATGGTTTCAAATATGCTCAGAATCAATTGGAGGGTACTTGAAAAATGTACAAGGTAAAGATCCAGTAAGAATCAATGCAGTTTATCAGGGAAACCCAAATTCAGATCCATGGTCAACAGCAACAAATACCAGCACAGTGGTAAATTATTTTGGTCCCAATGGACAGGGATATATTCCTGCTACTCCTGGTGAACTCGGTGGATGGAATGGCGGAAGTGCCACAGGTGTTAACAACGCAATTAATGACGGATCATTTTTACTTCAACACAGAGACCATGGAGGTGAAACAGGTTGGGGCGAGCCAGCATACAGCAATAGCAATATTGACGGACTTACAAATACTGATCTTACTTTTGTTTTTTCGATTAATTGTTTAACCGGAAAGTATAACTCGGGTAATGAATGTTTTGCTGAAAAATTCCACAGATACACTTATAACGGACAAAACTCTGGAGCCCTTGGAATTATAGCAGCTTCTGAAGTTTCTTATTCCTTTGTTAACGATACCTATGTTTGGGGAATGTATGATAATATGTGGCCTGATTTTATGCCTGACATGGGAACTACTCCGGAATCAAGAGGAATAAAACCAGCTTTTGGAAATGCAGCAGGTAAAATTCACCTTTCAACATCAAGCTGGCCTTATAATACAAGTAACAAAACCGTTACTTATCATTTATTCCATCATCACGGTGATGCTTTTATGAATTTATATTCAGAAGTTCCTACTGATCTTTCAGTAACTCATGCAGGGATTGTTCTTGGTGGCCTTGATTTTTTTACTATACAAGTAGATGAAGATGCTTTTGTAGCATTAACTGTAGGAGATCAAATAATTGGTACATGTGTAGGTGCAGGAGTTGATGTTCCTGTAGACATTTCAATTCTTCCTCAACTTCCCGGAACAGTTGTTCGTTTGACAATAACCAAGCAAAATTATTATCGTTATTCAGAGGACCTTATGGTAATTTCACCAGACGGTGCATACTGTATTTATAATTCACGTGTAATAAATGATAATAGCGGAAACGGAAATAGTATTCCTGAATTTGGAGAATCTATTTATCTTTCATTGATAATTCAAAACTTAGGTAATTTGGATGCATTAAATTCTGATATTACTATCGCAGGTTACAATCAATACATAACCCTAACTGATACATCAGAATTATATCCACTAATTCCTGCTAATGATACTGCTTCAATGCCTGATGGTTATTCATTTGATATTGCTGATAATATTCCTGATCAGGAAAAAATTCATTTGGATATTACAATTACTGACGAATTGGATTCTACATGGCTTAATAGTACAACAATTACAATAAATGCTCCTGTAATCTCTATCGGGAACCTAACTGTTAATGATGTTGTTGGAGGTAACGGAAACGGAAGACTTGATGCTGGTGAAACAGCAGAAATACGAGTAATGAATACTAATAGTGGTCATTCTTTTGCAACAAACTCAATAGCATATATTAATACTGATTGTAATTATATTGAGGTGTTAAATACTGTTGATTCTATTGAAACTATTGGATTATTTGGTGGAAAAATTGCCAGATTCGAAGTAGTTGTTGATGATGATGCACCAAATGGGGTTATCATTGCTGATTTCGATTATGAAATTGTTTCAAATGCTTATCAGGAAGAACATATTTTCCCAGTTAAAATTGGTCTTCTCGTTGAGGATTTCGAAACAGGAAATTTTTTAAAATATAATTGGACATATGCAGGAGATGAACCATGGGCAGTTACAACTCAATATCCTTACGAAGGATATTATAGTGCGAAATCAGGAAATATTGGAAATTCTGAAAAATCAGAATTAATTTTAACACTCGAAACAATGTTTGCCGACAGTATTTCATTTATTAGAAAGGTTTCATCTGCTAACGATCATAATCTTAAGTTTTATATTAATAATACTTTAAAGGATGAGTGGTCAGGGACAAGCGAAGGCTGGGTAAGAGAAGCTTTTTACGTGGGCATTGGAAATTATACTTTCAAATGGGTTTACCAAAAATCCGGTGGAGCTACGGCAGGTTCTGATTGTGCTTGGCTTGATTATATTATTATGCCTCCAATTATGACTCTTACATGTTATGCCGGTTATGATGATTATACTTGTGAAGGTGATAATTATCAATGTGAAGGTGAAGCTACTGATTGGGTTTCTGTTGAATGGACAACATCAGGAACCGGAACTTTCGATGATAACACTATCCTTGATCCTGTTTATACTCCAAGCGCAGATGATATTACTGCAGGTTCTGTAATTCTTACTATAGAAACTGTTGATAATAATGGAGAATCTGTTGACGACGAAATGATATTAACTATTGATTTTGGTCCTGTAGCACCGGAAATGCCTTCTGGTCCTGATTATGTAGATGTATTTTTAATCGCTTCTTCTGAATACACAACATCTCCTGTTGTCACTGCATATTCATATATTTGGAATATTGATCCTGTTGATGCAGGTATAATTTCAGGTGATAGTACAATAGGTACTGTTATTTGGGATGAAGACTATCTTGGAATTGCTTCTATTTCTGTTAAAGGTGTTGGTGAATGTGGAGAAGGTGAATATTCAGAAGCTTTTGAAGTCACTGTTGATAACACAACTAGTACTCCGGAAAACGAAAACAACAAAGTATTTGTTTATCCAAACCCAACCTCAGGAAATCTGAATATTGAGTGGATGTCGGAAAATTTCAATAATGTAAAAATTGAAATTTTCAATATGTTAGGAACTAAGATTTATCACAAAGATAACATTCAAAGTAAAGGAGCATTCAAACACACTATTAATTTAGATGAACTCTCAAAAGGTGTCTATTTTTTGATTATTAAAGGAGATGATATACAATTCAACAAGAAAATAATAATTCAAAAATAATTTCTTGATAGATAAAAAAAGCTTGCATCTAACAGGCTTTTTTTATCTGTTATAATTTAACTTGATTTTAATAATAAAAATTATGAAACTATGAAATCTCTAAAACATATTAAATTATTACTTTTTATTGTCTTGGTGATAATTATTTCATCAAGTGTTTTTGCTAATGAAATTAATGTTAAACCGGATGGGAAAACTTCGATAAATGTTATTGAAAGTACTTATCATAATCTTAAACTCGAAAACTCAATAATATCAATAAATACTTTTGATGTATTTACCGATAAGGGAATATTTACAAAACTTACGATTCAGGGGTATGCTAAAAACATGGCTTATGGTACTCCTGAACTTCCTGTTAAAAGGAAATTAATTGAGATACCTGCCGGAGCAAATCCTAAAATTAAAATTCTTTCTTCAAATGTAAAAGAATACAATCTTAGCGAATTAGGTATTTTAAACAAAGTTTTTCCTGTTCAACCTCCACAATCAAAAAGCGTGGATATTCATGAATTTATTTATAATCCACAATCTTATAAAATCAATTCTTTTGGTGATGATGAATTAGTTAATATTGATGTTTTGGGATATTACAGAGCCGTAAGAATTGCCAGACTTAATATTTTCCCTGTTAAATATAATCCGGTAACAAATTCTCTCAGGGTTTATTCTGATATCGAAATTGAAATAACATTTGAAAATGCAGATATTGCAAAAACCATTGAATTGAAAAAGAAAAAATCTTCTATCTTTTTTAGTGCAATAAATCATCAGTTATTAAATTATCAACCTCTAGACACAAAGGATAATTTTATGCAATATCCTGTAAAATATGTTATCATTTCAGATAGAATGTTCGAAAATCAACTTCAACCACTTATCGAATGGAAAACACAAAAAGGGTTTACTGTAATTGAATCATATACCGACCAGCCGGAAGTTGGAAATACAACTTCTGAAATTAAAAATTATATACAGGGATTATATGATGCTGGTACACCTGAAGACCCTTCTCCTTCCTTTGTTTTATTTGTTGGAGATATACAACAAATTCCCGCATGGGATAACGGAAACGGTGCTACCGACAGAAATTACTGCGAATTTACCGGCGACCTTTTACCGGAAATATATTATGGAAGATTTTCAGCTCAAACTACTGCTCATCTTCAACCTCAAATTGACAAAACTATTCAATACGAAAAATATACAATGCCCGATCCTTCATACCTTGAAGAGGTAGTTTTGGTTTCCGGTGTTGATGCCTTTCACGCACATGACTGGGGAAATGGTCAGATTAATTATGGTACAATTAATTATTTTAATGAAGATCATAATATTCTTTCTCATACATATCTTTATCCGGCATCAGGAAGTAGTAGTTCTCAAATAATCCAAAATATTAGCGATGGGGTTACTTTTGGAAATTATACTGCACACTGTAGCCCCAATGGTTGGGCTGACCCTTCCTTTATAATCTCCGATATTGCAACATTAGAAAACGAAGATAAGTATGGATTACTAATCGGCAATTGTTGTTCTTCAAGCGAATATCAACAAAACGAATGTTTTGGTGAAGCCATATTAAGAGCCGAAAATAAAGGAGCTGTTGGATATATTGGAGCTTCAAACAGTACTTACTGGGACGAAGATTATTACTTTGGCGTTGGTGTAGGAGTTATTTCTGAAAATCCTCCTTCTTATGAAGAAACTACACTTGGAAACTACGACAGAAGTTTTCACGACCATGGTGAAGTATTTGAAGAATGGTATGTTTCGCAAGATGAAGTTGTTCACGCCGGAAATATGGCTGTTCTCGAAGGTTCACCCGGATCAGCAGCATATTATTGGGATGTTTACAATATTCTTGGTGACCCATCATTAATGATATATTACTCGGTACCTCCTGAATTATCTGTAAGTTACGAACAACTTCTACCACTTAATACAACTGAATTTATTGTTAATACCGAGCCTTATTCTTATGTTGCAATTTCGATGAACGGAATTTTGCATGGTGCAAGCCTTGCTGATGAAAACGGATATATCGAACTTGAGATAATTCCTTTTACAACTCCCGGCGATGCTGATGTTATTGTTACAAAACAAAACGCACAACCATACATTGGAACAGTTTTAGCGGCTTCTCCTGATGGTCCTTATCTCACATTCGAAAGTTATAATATTAATGATGAGAGTGGAAATAACAATGGTCTTGCTGATTTCGGAGAAACAATCCTCCTTGATGTTGAAATCGAAAACCTTGGAAATTCTGATGCAATTAATGCCACAGCAACAATTTCAACTTTTGATCCTTATGTTACTATAATAGACAATTTTCAAGAATGGGGTGTTATTCCGGCACAATCATCATCAACACAAACAGAAGCTTATGAAATAATTTTTGATGAAAATGTTCCGGATCAACATATTATTACTTTTGATCTTAACATTGAAAGTGACTCAAAAGAAACATGGAGCTCATTATTTGCAATAACTGCAAACGCTCCTGAAATTAATTTTGGTCAAATGATTATTAATGATGAATTAGGAAATAACAACGGCAGACTTGATCCGGGTGAAACTGTTTTCCTTGAAGTTGCCAATTCAAACTTCGGTCATTGTTTAGCATTAAATGTATTCGCAAATATTTCAACTGCAAGTCAATATATCGAAGTCTTGAGCTCTACAGATTCTCTTGGCACAATTAGCTTTTTTGGAGCTAAAGTTGCTTCTTTTGAAGTTACAGTAGATCCCGAGACTCCAAATGGTGTTGTACTTGCTGATTTCTATTATGAGGTTGTTTCAGGTTCAATGTTAGTTGACACTACTTATAGAAAAAAAATCGGTCTTATTGTTGAAGATTTTGAAACAGGTGACTTTTCAAAATTTGATTGGCAAGTTGGTGGAGATGAGCTATGGTTTGTTACTAATCTTTACCCTTACGAGGGATATTTTCATACAAAATCTGGTGCAATAGACAACAACGAATCTACAGAATTATCATTATCCATAGAAACAATGACTGCTGACAGTATTTCATTTATAAGAAAAGTTTCATCTGCTGACGGTCATAATCTTAAGTTTTATATAAATAATACTTTAAAGGATGAATGGTCGGGAACAACTGAAGGCTGGGTTAGAGAAGCTTATTATGTTGGTGTTGGAAATTATACTTTCAAATGGGAATATAAAAAATCAGGTGGTAGTTCTGCGGGTGCAGATTGTGCTTGGCTCGATTATATCATTATGCCTCCAATTATGACTCTTACATGTTATGCCGGTTATGATGATTATACTTGTGAAGGTGATAATTATCAATGTGAAGGTGAAGGTACTGATTGGGTTTCTGTAGAATGGACAACATCAGGAACCGGAACTTTCGATGATAACACAATCCTTAATCCTGTTTATACTCCAAGTACAGAAGATATTGAAAACGGTTCAGTTGAACTTACAATAACTGCTACAGATAATGATGGTGAAACTGCAGACGACGAAATGCTACTTGGATTTATAACCGAACCAGAAGCTCCGGTTATTCCTGAAGGTCTGGAATATATTGATTTATATTTAACTATTACTTCTGAATATACAGGCATATCGGTTGCAAGCGCAAATTTTTATCAATGGAATATCAGCCCGGTAGAAGCCGGAATTATCACAGGAAGCGAACTTACCGGTTTTGTTGAATGGAGTTCCACTTATCTTGGAACAGCATTTATTTCGTATAAAGCTATTAATGATTGTGGTGAAGGAGAATTTTCAGAACAACTGGAAGTTACCGTTGATAATACCGTAAATATTGAGGAAAAAGAAAAACGACCGATTATAAATATTTTTCCAAATCCTAACATCGGACAATTTACTTTATCTGTTGATACTGATAAATTATTAAATGTTGACATAAAAATATTTAACATGATGGGAAACCTTGTTTATCAAAAAAATAGTATTAATATTAATAAAAGACATGTTAGTACAATTGATGTAAGTGAGCTTTCGAGTGGCATTTATAATCTGATTATTCAAAATAAAAATTACAGTTTAAATAAAAAGATGATTATTCAATAAAAACTATTTTCAGGTGGAGGTTTTAAAAAATCTCCACCTTATTTTTATAAATACATTACATGAACTTAAATAAATTATTATGAAAAATTTACTGCTTATTGTTTCCGCTTTTTTGTTTTTTTCTGCAAATCATATTTTCGCCCAAAGTTATTCTTACAACTTTGAAAAACCGGAAATAATAACAGATAATCAAGGATTAACAGAACTTCATTACACCAATTGCTATAATTTTGGTGAAGAAGGTACACCTTTGTTACCACATCAAAATGTTAGTATTTTAATTCTTCAGGGTAAAGAAATTTCAAATGTTCAAATTTCTTCAATTACTTATTATCCCGAAATCAATAATATAAAAATAAAACCAGGCGAACGTGAATTTCCTCTTTCAAAAGATATTAAAAATTATACTGTTAAACTAAATTTGGATATTTATAATTCCTCAAAAGCTTATCCAAAAAACAAAATTGAAAATATCAGTACTCATTTTCTTGCAGGACATTCAATTGGTTCTTTTTCAATTTGCCCTGTAGAATATATTCCATCAGAAAACAAAATAAAATTTATAAAAGAAATAAAATTTGAAGTTCAAACTCAACAAACCGAAAAAGCTCAACAAGCATCAAAATTTTTAAGAAAAACTGGATCAGTTGAACAAAGAATATCTAAAATTGTTGATAATTCAGAATATCTTGAAAAATATTCTTATACAGAAAACAGAAGCACAACCGATGTTGATATTCTGCTTTTAACTAACAATGCTTTTGCGGGTGAGTTTTCCGACTACATTGATTTTAAAACCTCTACAGGATATATTGTCGAAACAATGACCGTAGAAAACATTTACACATTATACTCCGGACAAGATAATGCTGAGAAAGTTAGAAATTGCATTATTGATTATTACACAAATCATAATCTTCTTTATGTTATTCTTGGTGGCGATGCCGATCCGGCAAATTCATCTCAAATGATAATCCCATACAGAGGATTTTATGCAAGTACTTACGGCGAAATTGAAAACAATATTCCTTGTGACCTGTATTTTTCAAACCTCGACGGAACATGGGATGATAATGGAAATGGCATTTGGGGAGAAGTTGGTGAAGACGATCTTTATTCAGAAATTGCTATTGCACGAATGAGTGTTGATGCCGCAAATGAAATTGAAAACTTTACTAATAAACTTGAAATGTATCAAAATAATCCTGTTGTTGATGACATAGAAAAATCATTGATGCTTGGAGAACTTCTTTGGGATGACCCAACATGGGGTGGCGATTACAAAGATGAAATTGCTCAAGGTAGCTCTGCACACGGTTATACAACTGCAGGGATTTCTTCAAATTTTTCTATTTCATATTTGTACGAAAGAGACATGAATTATAGTAAAAATGATATTTTCGATCAATTTAATAATACCGGAATTAATTTACTTAATCATCTCGGGCATTCAAATACATGGTACAATATGTTAATGAATACTTCTAATATTACAACAACAAATTTTACTAATGATGGTATTACCAGAGGTTTTGTTATTGGATATTCACAAGGTTGTTACAATGGTTCTTTCGATAATCGTGATACCGATCCAGGCAGTTTTGGCTCAGAAGATTGTTTTAGCGAAAAAATAACTACTTTAGAAACCGGAGAAGTAGCCACTATTGGAAATTCCCGTTATGGATGGGGTGCACATGCAAGCACTGATGGTTCATCTCAGTATTTCGACAGACAGTTTTACGATGCTCTTTTTGGTGAAGAAATAACAAAGATTGGTGAAGCCAATGCAGATTCTAAAGAAGATAATATATCATATTTAAGTATGGGAGCCATAAGATGGTGTTTTTATGAAACAAATCTTTTTGGTGACCCAACAATGGATGTATGGACCGCAACACCTGTTGATATGATAACAACATACTCTCCAAGTATTTCTATTGGAGCAACCCAAATGACTTTCCAAACCAATGCTCCTTATGCACGTTTTGGTTTAATGCAAAACGGAATAATGATAGGAAGAGGTGTGGCAGATATTAATGGTGATGCTATTATTGATTTTTTCGATCCGTTATCTGCTACCGAAAATATTCAATTATCAATAATTGCTCACAACAAAAACAGAATTGAAGATGAAATAATTGTTATCACTGATCAACCATATGTTATTTACAATCATCATGACGAGTCTGATACAGCAGGAAACGGAAATGCAATTCTTGAATTTGGTGAAGTTATTCATAATTCTATCGCTCTTAAAAATGTTGGTACTGAACCTGCAATGAATGTCGTTGCAACTTTATCAGCAAATAGTCAATATGTTACTATTCTTGATTCTGTAGAAAATTATGGTAATTTATCAGCAGGACAAACAATGTTAATAGAAAACTCACATACTTATCAAATATCTGATAATGTGCCTGATAATAGCATAATAATTTTTAATATTAAAGCTGTTGGAGATACTATCTGGAATAGTAATTTCCCGGTTATTGCTTTTGGACCTGAATTAAGCATTACAAATTTCGTAATCAATGATAATCTTTATGGTAATGGTAACGGACGTCTTGACCCTGGAGAAACTGTTACAGTTTCTTGCGATGTTACCAATATTGGTCATTGTACTGCTGATAATATTGTTGCATCATTAAATTCCGATTGTCAGTTTGTTGAAATTATTTCTGAATCCGACACATTAGGTTCACTTGCAATCGATCAAAGTTGTAGTACGTTTTTTACAATTTCTGTAGATGAATCAACACCGAATGGATTAACATTGGCAAATTTTATCTTTGGAATTGAATACGGGTCATATTTAGGAGAAGAAACTTTCTACGCTAAAATAGGTGCTATTGTTGAAGATTATGAAACCGGGGATTTTACAAAATATGACTGGAATTTGGGTTCGATGTATCCCTGGACAATTACCAGTGAATATCCATATGAAGGTTCTTATAGCGCAAAATCCGGTGTTCTTCCTAATAATGCTTCTTCAACTTTAATATTATCGGCAGAAATTACAGCTGATGATTCTATTAGTTTTTTCAGAAAAGTTTCTTCTGAAGCAGACTATGATTATCTTAAGTTTTATATTGATAATAATTTAAAAGACCAATGGTCAGGAACTTCAATAGGATGGAGAAGAGAAGCATTCCCCGTTGAAGAAGGTACTCATACATTTAAATGGGAATACGTAAAAGACACTTATACTACCAGTGGTGCTGACTGTGCATGGTTAGATTATATTGTTCTTCCTCCAATTTATACATTGTCTGTTTATGCTGGAGTTGATAGTACTATTTGCGAAGGAACTGATCATTTTTGTTCTGCCGAAGCAACAGATTATGTTTCACTTGAATGGATAACTTCAGGAAGCGGAACATTTAACGATAACACTATTCTCGATCCTGTTTATACTCCTAGTGAAGATGATTTGCTTACCGGCTCAGTTTCATTATCATTAATAGCTACTAATGATGACGGTAATACAGTTGAAGACAATCTTATTCTTAGTTTTAAACTTCTTCCACCAGCACCTGAAACTGCTATAGGACCGGATGAAGTAGATTTATTCCTTACAACAACTTCTGAGTATTCTACAAATCTCCTTGAGGATATTTTATTTTACGAGTGGAATTTAGAACCTGCTGAAGCCGGAACTATAAACGAAACCGATACAATCTGCATTATTGAATGGGACTCTTTATATTACGGGACAGCATTAATTTCAGTAAGAGCAACTAATGATTGCGGTGCCGGAAATTACTCCGAAGGATTTGAGGTTAATGTTTATAATACAGTTAATATTATTGAAATTGATAAATTTGCCACAAAAGTATTTCCAAATCCTTTTAGCAATCAGGTAAAAATTTCAGTTTATCTTAAAAAACAAACTTCACTTTCAGTAGCCGTATATAACTCACTTGGCAAGAAAATTAAGACTCTAAGTAACAACATCATTAATTCTATCGGATTACATAATTTCATATTTGATGGTTCAGAACTTGACAGAGGCATATACTATTGTGTAATTTCGACAAATGAAAATAAAATCACTAAAAAGCTGATACTTATAAAATGAATGAATTAAAATAACAAAAATAATCCCAAAGGGATATAATAATGAATAGCCCTGTACGCAAAGTGCAGGGGAATAGAGAAAGAAAACAAAAAAACCTGTAAGGGTTCAATAATTAAAAAAATGAAAAAATGAAAAAAACAATTCTTATTTCGGTAATAATATTTAGTTGTTTTGGCTTATTCAGTCAGAACTGGGTCAATATTAATTCTGCAATAGCTGTTCCTGTTAAAACAAAATTGATTTCTTCAAATATTGAAAATTCAATTATTCAATTTTATGTTGATGGTTTTACAACAACTGAGGTTCAAACACCAAACGGAACAGAATTGATAATTAGCCTGGATGAAACATCTCCTTTATTGATAACGGGAGCTCCTGATTTACCAAAAGCCACAGCATCAGTTATCATCCCTGATCTTGCAAAAATGGAAATCAAGGTAATTTCATCTTCTTTTCAGGATTTCAATAATATTGAAATAGCTCCTTCAAAAGGTAATTTTACAAGAGATATTGATCCTAAAACAGTTGCTTACACTTATGGGAAACAATATTCGGAAAATAAGTTTTTTCCTGAAAAAATTACTTCATTAAGAAACCCATATATTGTCAGAGATTATCGTGGACAAACAATAATTGTTAATCCTTTTCAATACAATCCGGTAAGTAAAATTTTACGCGTTTACACTGAAATTACTGTTGAAGTTAGTAAAGTGAGCAACAATGGAATTAACCCTTTAATACGTTCTAAAGAATTAACTTCAATAAATGAAGAGTTTGGAGAAATTTACTCACAACATTTTCTAAATTCAAATTCAAACAAATACACAGCTGTTGATGACCATGGAAATATGCTGATTATTTGTTATGCTGATTTTATTTCGGCAATGCAGCCGTTTATTGATTGGAAAACAAAAATTGGTTTGCCTGTAGAACTTGTTGATGTTGCTTCAATAGGAAATTCTTCAGCCATCAAAACATATATTCAAAATTATTATAATGCTGACGGATTGACTTTTGTTTTATTAGTTGGTGATGCAGCGCAGGTTCCTTCTTCTTATGCAAGTGGTGATTCTGACAATAATTACAGTTATGTTGTTGGTAACGACCATTATCCTGATCTTTTTGTCGGTCGGTTCTCAGCCGAAAATGTTTCACAAGTTGAAACTCAGGTTGAAAGATCTGTAGAATATGAAGAAAATCCATACCATGACATTGATTGGTTCACAATAGGAACAGGAATTGCTTCATCGCAGGGAACTGGTGACGACGGCGAATATGATTACGAACACATTCGTAATATTAATACTGACCTTTTGAATTTCACTTACACTTATTGCAACGAATTATTTGACGGCTCTCAAGGAGGAAACGATGCTTCCGGTAATCCATCTCCCACAATGGTTGCACAAGCAGTAAATGATGGAACTACAATAATGAATTATTGTGGTCATGGAAGTTCAAACTCATGGGGTTCATCAAATTTTTCAAGCTCTAATGTTAACAATCTTACAAATAACGGAATGTTACCATTTATTTGGTCAGTAGCATGTGTTAATGGAAATTTTGTAGGAGGTTCTTGTTTTGCCGAAGCATGGCTCCGGGCAGAAAACAATGGTGAGCCTACTGGTGCCGTTGCTACTTTAATGTCAACTATCAATCAAAGCTGGAATCCTCCAATGGACGGACAAGATGAAATGAATGATATTCTTGTTGAAAGTTATACCGATAATATTAAAAGGTCTTTCGGTGGTATTTCGATGAACGGATGTATGCACATGAATGATGAGTACGGTTCAAGCGGTGATAAAGTTACCGACACGTGGGTATGTTTCGGTGATCCCTCACTAATGGTAAGAACAGCTGTTCCACAAGAAATGACAGTTAGTTATTATCCAACAATTTTTATTGGGATGGATGAATTAACAGTTACTTGCGATGCAGAAGGTGGTTTTGTTTGTCTTACATTAGATGGTGAGATAATCGCTACTGCTTTTGTTGAAAGTGGAAGTGCAACTTTACAATTTGAAGAATTAACTGCACCGGGTACAATTGATATTGCAATAACCGGATTTAATTATCTTCCTCATATTGGAATAATAGAAATTGTTCCTGCAAATACTCCATATTTACTTTACGAATCTCATGTAGTTGTTGATACTGCAGGAAATAATAATGGAAGGGTTAATGGTGGTGAAGATATTTATCTTACAATGGAAATTATTAACCTTGGTGGTGAACCCGGAAATAATGCAGAAGCAAACATTCGCCTTAACGACGAATATATTACTATTACAGACTCAACTGAAAATTATGGAAACATTCCGGCAAATAGTACTGTAACCAAAGAAAATGCTTTTGCTTTTACTGTTGGCAAATTCATTCCTGATCTTCATATTTTGAATTTTGAAGTTTTAGTAACAGATGAAAATGATTCTACGTGGGCAAGTAATTGTCAAATTATTGCTACCGCACCTATTTTATCTATTGAAGGTTTAACAGTAAATGATGTTTCAGGAGGTGATGGAAATGGAAGAATAGATCCGGGTGAAACAGTATTTTTGGAAGTGTCAAATTCAAATGACGGTCATGCTTTTGCCGAAAATTGTATCTCTTCAATCTCAACATTAAGCCCTTATATCCAAATTATTAATTCTACTGATTCTATTGGTTATCTTGGGTTTTTTGGCTCCAAACTGGCAATCTTTGAAATCGTTATTGACCCTGATATTCCTTCTGGAGTTTTTGTTGCAGATTTTGAATATGAAATTGTTTCAGGTGACTATTCTGCAAACAAAACATTTTCTGAAAGATTAGGTCTTGTTTTTGAAGATTTTGAAACAGGAGATTTTTCAAAATTTGAATGGGAACAAGCTGGAAATGCAGACTGGACAATAACAACTGCTTATCCTTATGAAGGATATTATAGTGCAAAATCAGGTACTATAACTCATAATCAAACTACTGAATTAAAAATTACACTTGAAATAATGACAGCAGATTCTATTTCATTTATAAGAAAAATATCTTCTGATCCTGGTGATAAACTAAAATTTTATATTGGAAACACTCTTATGGATGAATGGTCAGGAACAACTGATGGTTGGGAAAAAGAATCCTATTTTGTTTCAACAGGATGGAAGTCTTTTCGATGGGTTTATCAGAAAAACAATAGTGTATCTTTTGGCAGTGATTGTGCATGGCTTGATTTTATCGTTTTCCCGCCTTTGATGACTTTAACTGCCTATGCAGGTCAAGATGACCTTGATTGCAATTTAAACGATTATCAGTGCTCAGGAAGCGCCACAAACTATGTTTCTCTTGCATGGACAACTTCAGGAACAGGAACATTTAATGACAATACAATCCTTGACCCTATTTATACTCCAAGCTTTGAAGATTTTTCAGCTGGCATAATAACTCTTACTTTGGAAGCAACAGACAACGAAAGTGAAACTTATGATGATGAGATGGAGCTTTCATTTAGCGAAACTCCTGATTCTCCTGAAACACCATCAGGTCCAGTTTATATTGATGTGGAAGCAACACCAACTACTCAATATACAACTACTCAGGTTGAATATGCTTCATCTTACGAATGGCAACTTTTTCCGGAAGAAGCCGGTACTATCTCCGGTAACGGAACAACATCAACAGCCACATGGAGTAATGATTACACAGGTTTAGCTTATGTTTCGGTTAGAGGTATTAATGACTGTGGTAATGGAGATTATTCAAGTGAACTGGAAGTTACTGTTGACAATGCAGTAGAAATTATTGAAACCAACTCTACTTCAATCAATATCTTCCCAAATCCAAATACAGGTATTTTTAATTTTACATTAAATGATTTTTCTGATGAAGCTGATGTTAAAATACTCAACAATTTGGGAGCTCAGGTTTATTATAAATCATCTGTTTCGTTTTCTGATGAAGAAAACTGTTCAATCAATATTTCGAAACTGCCACAGGGAATTTACTATTTATTTGTAACCAATAATAATACTTTGATACATAAGAAATTTATTATACTTAAATAAAGAAAATTCTTAAAGTTGACTATCCCAGCGCCAAAGCCAAGGAGTATTACGCCAACTTTATTTCAGCTAAAGCTGAAACACAAATTTTC
>CAYOKJ010000042.1:0-16916 GCA_964404485.1 uncultured Bacteroidales bacterium
AAGGAAAAAAGAAACGAAATATATCGGTAATTTGGATGTTCAGTTGGTATAACTTATTGTTAAAAAATTTGTATATCCGTCTGTTTTCTAATATATTATTTAGTTAGCCGTTTTTTTATTTCATATAATTTGACAAAGCATTAATGAATTATTAATTTTGATTGGTAATTTAATAAATATATATTTGTTGAAATTTAAAATGAATATTAATATTGTATATTAAAAAAAAGTGTAACTTGTGCCCTGTTTTAATACGGTGTAATTATGTACTAAAAGCCTAATTATAATAATATTAATTAATTTGAATAATATGAAAAATAAAGTTTTACCATTTAGTTTGCTAGCATTAATTATCAGCTTAACAGTTATATTTATTTCTTTTAAAGGAATTGATAATGTTAATAGCGATGAAGTTAAAAATCAGAATAACATTAATAATGTTCAAACTTCATCAAATTATTATGCTATGCTGAGGAACAATCAGAAAACAGGAATATTATCTCCTGAAGATGTATTGTTGGCTAAAAGCCAAATCGCAGAAAAATTAAAATCAACCTATTCTGTTGATTGGACATCAAAAGGTCCTGATAATTTTGCAGGAAGAACAAGATCTATTTTGTTTGATAATACAGATGCTGCAGGCACTACTTTATATGCAGGAAGTGTTAGCGGTGGTATTTGGAAAACAGATAACGCCGGACTTTCATGGATTAAAGCTAACGGGGTAACAAATAATTTGAATGTATCTTGTATGGCTCAAAATAGTAATGGAGTTATTTTTGTTGGAACCGGAGAATTGTTCGATACAGAAGAAAATACAGGTATGGGTCAGTTAGGATATACCGGTGGATTTGTTGGAACAGGAATATATAAATCAAATGATGGTGAAAGTTTTGAACTACTTCCATCAACTGCTCCTGCAATTGGAAATAATGACGAAGTAGAATGGGCTTTTATTAATGAAATAGCAATTGATAATGGTAGAATATATGCTGCAACCAATGCAGGATTAAGATATTCTGATGACGAAGGAGCTACATGGAATACTCCTGATTTCGCCCATGATAGTGCTAATATGGTAACTGAAGAAACTTATACTATTGAATGTGATTCGATAGAAGTTATTGGAGGAGAAATAACAATTTATAATCCTTTTACCAGCAGTTCAAATATTAATATTATTACAAATGATGTTGATAGAACTTTGAACCCTATGAACGGAAATTGTCTTGATGTGAAAGTTTCTGCTGATGGATCAGTAATAGCAAACTTTGAAGAATATACAATGGTTTTTCAAAGTGGAAATGATTTTGTTTTTGAAAATAAAGCTAATTATCCCAATAACCCTTATTACATTGTTAAATTATCTTCAACAATAACAAACACTTTGGTTTTTCCGGGAGGCGACACAACTTATACTTATGTGGTTTCTCATGATTATGAGCCTTTTGAAGGTAGTTCTGATGATATTTCAAACCAAAATGTTTCGCGAATCGAATATGCATATTCACCAAGCGAACCAAATATTGTATATGCAAGTGCTGTAAATACAACAGGAAGCTTAATTAATATTTACCGATCAGATGACAACGGAAATTCATGGGCTGTTATCCTTCCTGGAAATAGTACATCTGTAATTTTTGATGGACAAGGAATATATAGTAATACAATTGTTGTATTTCCTAATAACTCAGGAAAAATTTTACTTGGCGGAATAGATATGTGGCAAGGAACAAAAGTAAATGAAGAAGGTTATTTCAGTTGGTCACAAAAATCTAATAGTTCATTTTTCCCAATGTCCGAATTATATCTACATTCTTTTCATCATGATTATGCATTTCGTCCCGGACATTCTGAAGAAGTTTATGTAGCTACAGACGGAGGTATTGGAAAAGGAACTATTAATGGAGATTTTATTTTCCAGACTTTAAATATAAACTATAATTCAAATCAATTTTACTCTGTAGGATGCTCAGGCGAAGAAAAAGAAATTATGGGTGGCTCTCAAGGTAATGGTACAATATTTATTAGCGGTGTAGGAAACACTTATCAAACTGGTGAAAGAATTCTTAATGGTAATGGTGGTCCTTGTGATATTTCTCTGATAAACCCGAATTTATTTATTGTTAGTGCTAACTCTACTTTCCTAAGATCAGAAGACAGAGCTACTAATTATTCAGCAACTTCTTTTCTTGGTGATATTGATATTCCTGATGAAGCATTTTATACACCGGCAGTATTATGGGAAAGCTTTGATTGTCAAAATGATTTTGATTCAATAAATTTTATCGCTAACAAAAATTATTTAATCGGAGAAGAAATAATGATTTCAAGTAAAAATAATGATTTTCCATTTTTATACACATTTTCTGAAAATCTTTTGCAAGGTGATTCAGTAATTATTTTTGATATTGTTCAAAGTAAATATTTCCTTGCTACTGAAGATAATGTTTGGATGACCAGAAGTATTCATGACTTTTCAGCTGGACTCGAATGGTTTAATATTGCAAATGATGACGAAACAGTTTTCTCCGGAAATTCACAATGTCTGGCAAATTCTGCTGATGCAAATCATTTGTTTGTTGGAACTCAGGAAGGCGGATTATTCAGAATGTCTAATATCACTAAAGCGTACAATTCTGATTTAGCAGATTGTAACAATTCTAATTGTATTATTGCTACATCAAAACTTCCTGTATATTTACCTGGTACTACTACAGAAATTTCTCAAGTAATTACTTCTATTGCTGTAAATTCTAATGATCCAAATAATGTTATTATTACTTTAGGTAATTATGGAAATGATGATTATGTATTTATTACAACAAATGCACTTGATTCACTTCCTGAATTTACTTCTATTCAAGGTGATTTACCACAAATGCCTGTCTATTCTTCAATTATAGAAATGGATGATGATAATCTTGTTATGATTGGAACCGAAAATGGGGTGTATGTTTCAACTAATGTGTTCGATGCTTCACCTACTTGGGAAGCAGCCGGTACAAATATGGGTGATGTGCCTGTATTTATGCTTAGACAGCAGATTGTTAAAAAACAAGATTTAGCATTAGAATTTGTTATTGGAAATGACACATCTTATCAGATTTATAAAGGAACAAATAACTATGGTGTAATATATGCTGCTACTTTTGGTCGTGGGTTGTTTAAAACTGACCAATTCCAAAAACCAGTTGGTATTGATGAGCCTACAAATAATCACGCTTCCAATATTCAGTTTGTATTATATCCAAATCCTGTAAATGACTTTACAACTGTAAAATTCGATCTTAAAGAATCTGTTAAAGTTTCGGTTAATATTTTTGATTTAAATGGAAGATTAATTAATTCAATAGGATTACAAAATGCTACTGTTGGTAGTAATAAAATTAATGTTGATTGTAGTTCACTTGCAAAAGGTACATACTTAATGCAATTAATCGTTGGACAGTCAACAAGTACATCAAAGTTTATTGTTCTTTAAAATAATGTTTAGTTTATAAATAATAAAATAAATAGTATGAAAAAATTATATTCATTTTTAGTTTTGGTATTTGTGTTTGCTTCTTTGAGTATTTCAGCACAAACAGATATTTACACACCTACACTAAGTTCTCCATCTGATGGTGTAATTGATCAGGTTCCAAACGTAACTCTCGATTGGGATGCAGTTACCGGTAGTAGTTCTGATATTTCTTATGAAGTTAAGTTAGATGTTGATTCTGCTTTTTCCAATCCGGTTACTTTCAATACTACAACAACTTCGATTATATGTGATGAACTTTTATTCGGAACTCAGTATTTTTGGAAAGTACAAGCAACTGATGGAATAAATACATCATACTGGTCAGCAGTTTGGGATTTTATAGTTTTTGATACAATACTATTACAGTCACCAATGAATGGAAATGATGATGATTATCCCAATGTATTGTTAAAATGGAGAAGTAAAACTGGTGGATTAAGTGGTCCTGCAATTACCGGAATTACACATTTTGATCTTCAAATAGATACAACTGACACTTTTGAAAGTCCAATGTTTATTTCTTATGTAGTTGATGCTGGTGAATTTCAAAGAAATGCTGAGTATCTTAATTTTGGAACTACTTATTTTTGGAGAGTGAGAGCAGCTCATAGTATTGATGAAACAAATTGGTCGGAAGCAAGAATATTTATTACTATTCCTGCTGTTGAATTAGATGACCCAGATAATGGTTCTACAGATATGGGATTAGCTTTTGAATTGGAATGGGATAATATTAATGGAATATTGAATTATAACATTGAAATTGATACTGACCCTGGTTTTTCTGCACCAATTACATTTATCTCAGAAGAAGAGGAAATTATGACTGAACTTTTAGTATTCGGTAATTTATATTATTGGAGAGTTAATGCAAGTCATATGAATGATATTTCAGCCTGGTCAGAGGTATGGACATTTGAAACGATAAATACTGTTTTACTTGATTATCCGGAAGATGATGCAATTGATGTTGAGATATCTCCTAAATTTAAATGGGATGAAATTCTTGGTGCTTCAAAATTTCAGATTCAATATAACGATTCTCCTGATTTTACTGACCCAATTGTTGATGTAATTACTTCAGATAGTTTGCCTGAATTTCAGGTTATCTATATTCTTGATAAAGAAGTTGAGTATTTCTGGAGAGTAAGAGCTATGGATGGTTTAATTGCTGATACTACTGAGTGGAGCGAACCCTGGTCTTTTACTACTGTTGGCGAAATTGGAATTGATAATCCTGCTTTTAATGAGTCAAGTATTAGCGTTTTCCCAAACCCAAGTAATGGAAATATTATTCTAAATATTAAAACTGAAAACTCTTTGGATGTTAATATGAGTATAATGGATCTGGTTGGAAAAACTCTTAATAAACAACTCATACATTTCAGTCAAGGTGCTAATTTACATAAGATAGATCTTAACAATCTGGCAAATGGAATCTATATTATCAGATTAGAAAATGCTGGTAAAGTTTATACTGAAAAACTTGTTATTGATAAATAACAAAGAATCTCAATTAAGGAAAAAACTGCTTTCAATTATGGAAGCAGTTTTTTTTATGCTTTGAAAATTAATTGTATCTTTTTCCTATAGAAAAACTAACATAAACAGTAATAAAAAAGCTTTTTGGATCGCTGAAAGCCATTATGGGTACTGCAATTGGTAGATATTCAATAATGCCACCTATTTCAAGAGAAGCTTTTTTGGATTTAAACATCCCGAATTCAAAATTCATTCCTGTTTTAAGATAAATGCCTGGATAAATTTTTATTTCACCTAAGCCTTCTGTAAAAGGAGCTCTTCCGTATATATTTTCATAAAAATGTTCGTCGGGATTATATTTTTCAACTACAATTTCGTATTCATAAAAATTGGTGGAAAGAAAATTAAGAATATATAAATAAACCGGTTTTGATATTCCAATGCTTGCTCCACCCGAATAAAAATATCTGAGTTCAACTCCTCCCCAATATGGTTTTCTGTTAAGTAAATGTTGAAATCCGTAACCGCCACGCAATAAAAAAACATTATTAAGTTTACCGTAATAATAACTCTTTGAATAAAAAAAATAAGGATTGATAATCTTAATTTGTTTCAAAGATTTCATACCTACAAATTCAAACTCGAAAAACTTCTTTTTAAAAACAGTTTTGTTAAAAGATTTACGATATTGAAAACCAAAACCTAAATTATGAATTATGATACCACCACTTAATTCTTTTGAGTAAATTATACTATCGTGCACAAGATCTTTCTGAGGGCTTAGCTGAGAAAACCCATTAACACCTGAAATCAAAATGATTAGCAGTAAAGATATTATTTTGACGAACTTTTTCATCAAATATTACTAAAGGTTAAAAACAAAAATGAATAAATTGTTTTCATTAATACAAAAAGAGATTAATATCTTTGCTCTTTCTGATATTTGTATGATTCTCCATATGCAGGGCATTTATTACTTGGTCTGCATGAGGTAAATAAAAATGCAAATAAAATAATTGCTGAAACAAATATTAAAACTTTCTTCATGACTTTTCTTTTTGCAATCAACTAAGAAATAATAATTCGATAATTAATTGATAATTAACAATAAACAATTTATTTCTGAAAAAACAAATATACAAATAAAATTTAATGCAAATCTATTTTGAATTTTCTTTTTATAAAAATGAATTTTTTTAATTTTACTAAATTAAAAAACTCAAAAACTTAAAATAAATTATTTTAATAATATTAATAACAGCAAAAGCCTTAATAATATTGTCATAATAATTACATATTATAAAGTAAAACATCGAAATGCAAAAGATTGATTCAAAGATAGAAATAAGCTGGAAGCTTGCCTTAAATGATGAGCTTAATTCTGAATACTTCAGAAAATTGAAAAGTTTTCTTAATGAGGAAAAAAAGAAATATGAAATATTTCCTCCGAAAGATAAAATATTTTCTGCATTTGAATTTACATCTTTCGATGATGTAAAAGTTGTAATAATTGGTCAGGACCCATATCATGAAAAAGGACAGGCGAATGGACTTTGTTTTTCTGTTTCTAATGGAATTAAAGCTCCGCCTTCTTTGGTTAATATTTTTAAAGAAATAAAAAATGATTTAGGAATTGAAATACCAAATATTGTTAATCTTGAAAAATGGGCTCATCAGGGAGTTTTATTAATAAATGCCACAATGACGGTTAGAGCTAAACAGGCTGGCTCTCACCAGAAGAAAGGCTGGGAGATTTTTACAGATTCAGTTATTAAAAGGCTTTCTGAAAACAGGAAAGATTTAGTATTTCTACTTTGGGGAAATTATGCAAAAGCAAAGCAAAAGTTGATAGATGAAAATAATCATCATGTGCTAACAGCAGCTCATCCATCTCCTTTGTCAGCTTATAAAGGTTTTTTTGGATGTAAGCATTTTTCTAAAACTAATGAAATACTCAAGCAACATGGTAAAAGAGAAATAGATTGGAGCTTGTAAACTATAGAATCATTAAAAATAAGAATAGAACCATATCATTTAATATTTAATAATTTTGTATTTTCGTTCAGTAAAAGTTAAAACTTGATTATGAACATCTTCTCAATGGGAAATGAAAAATTTTCTGATAGTAGATTTTTTGATATAATAATTGAAAAACAAACTTATCAGAATTTTATTTATTCTGTTATTAGTTTTTTTTTGGCTGTATTTTATTTTGTTTTTCTTTTGTCGGGTTTATTAATTAGTGTGTTATTATCTGTAGTATGGGTGGGCGTGCCCTTTCTAATTTTTGTTTTTGATGGAGTTTGGTCTTTTGTTGGTTTAGAAAGAAAATTGTTATTATGGTTTTTTGATATAAAAGCTGCTGTTTTAATAAAAGATATCCAATATTATCCAAATCAAATGAAAACATTTTTGTCATATCTTAGAAACCGTAGAACATGGAGGTATTTCGGATATTTATTATTAAAATTTCCACTTGGGATAATATCCATAATAGTTCCTCTTATTTTTCTTGCATTAACATTTCTTATGGTGTATTTCCCTATTATTTCCGTTTTTGGCAAAATTAATGTTTTCAATTTTTATTATACAGAATCTTATATTGAAGTCGTATTCGTGTTTTTTTGTGCTACAGTTTTATGGTTTGGATTGTTAAATGTAATTAATTGGATATCAAGTATTATGCTGTTTTTTACTCAAAAAATGTTAAGTAAATAGTTAGAAAACTTGATATTAAAAAAAAATATTATATTGCGCCCACTAAACCAGTTTGCATATGCAAACCTCTAAAATTAACTTCATGAAGAAAATTACACTTTTGTTAACATTTGTCTCAATGCTGACTTGGAGCGCCTTTGCCGGTGGCTATCAAGTACGTTTGCAGGGACAAAAACAAACCGGTTTTGGATTAATCGGTACACCATTTAGCTTTGGTGCTAGTAGTATTTTTTATAATCCGGGTGCTTTATCAATGATGAAAGCCAAAACAAATTTCCAAATTGGTGCCAGTGGAATTTTATCAAATATTACATTCCAGAAAAGTGCTACAAATTATCAGGCTAAAACAGATAATCCTTTAGGAACTCCGTTTTATTTTTACGGAGCTACTAAAATTACTGATAAATTAGCTGTTGGAGTTGGAGTTTATACTCCGTTTGGATCTAGTGCAAAGTGGGATAATAATTGGGCTGGGCGATTCTTGATTCAGAATATATCCTTGAGTGCAATTTTTATACAACCAACAATTTCATATAAAATAAATGATATGATTAGCATTGGAGCTGGATTTGTGTATGCAATGGGTGATGTTGAATTAAATAGAGCTTTACCATATAATGATAATTCCTCAGCTAATCTTGTAGGAAGCACTTCAAGCATGGGATATAATCTTGGTGTTTATTTTAAACCAATAGAAGCTCTAAGTATTGGTGTTGATTATAGGTCTGAAATAGTAATGGAAATGGAAGGTGGTGATGCCGTATTTACTGTACCCGCTTCATTGTCAACTACTATCTCTGAAAATAATAAGTTTAGTGCTTCTCTTCCAATGCCCGGTAATTTAGATGTTGGAATTTCATACAATATTACTGAAGATTTTATGGTAGCTGCAGAAATTAATTACGTTTTCTGGAGTGTTTATGATTCTCTTAATTTTACTTTTGAAGAAAACGGAGAACTACTTAATTCAAATAATCCAAGACTTTATGAAAATGTTATGATAATTCGTCTTGGTGGGCAATATATATTGAATGATAAATTTACTGTTAGAGTTGGAGGATATTACGATCCTTCACCAACCAACGAAAACTATTTTACTCCTGAAACTGTTAGTTTAAACACAACAGCTTTTACATGTGGTTTTACTTACAAACCAATGAAAAACCTTTGTATTGACGTTTCTTATCTTCATACTTTGGGAGCTGAAACAGATAACTCATATGATCCTGGAAATTTTGCAGGTACTTATAAAACTCAGGCGTCTATTCCTGGAATTGGAATAAGCTATAATTTTTAATCTTAAAAAATTACTATTATGAAGAAAAAATATTTATTATATATATTGGTGCTTGCTTTATTTACTGCTTGTGAACCAAAAATAGATGAGTTTACTCCTGAAAAAGGAAATGCCGACTTAACTACTTATCTCGCGATGGGTAATTCACTAACTTCCGGTTATGCTAGTGGTGCATTATACACCTCAGGACAAGAGAATTCTTATCCTAATATCCTTGCCGGACAATTTGAACTTGCAGGTGGAGGAGCTTTTACACAACCTATGATGACTACTGAAGCTGGTGTTGGTATTGGTAGTCTTGGACTTAGTTCAAAACTTGTTCTGGGCATGTCAACAGATTGTCTTGGTACTACATCTCTTGGTCCGGTGCCATTCGACCCCGCTCCTGATCAATTTGAATATTTAACTGAGTTAATTACTTCTGTTGCAGTTGATGGTCCATATAATAATATTGGTGTACCCGGCATTAAAGCTTTTCATGCACTTGTTCCGGGATTAGGAATGTTAAATCCTTTTTATGGTCGATTTGCCACTGACCCAGCAACAGATATGTTGATTGGAGAAGTTGCTAAAGTTAATCCAACATTTTTCACTCTTTGGTTAGGAAATAATGATGTCCTGACTTATGCTTTGGCTGGTGGTGTTCTGGATTCAATTACTCCGGTTCCGGTTTTTTCAGGTGCGATGGATGCAATTGTTGGAACATTAACTGCTAATGGTGCAAAAGGTGCTATTGCTAATATCCCTGATATTACAACAATTCCATATTTTACAACTGTACCTTACAATGGACTTCCGGTAACTGATGAAGCAAGTGTAGCTGCATTAAACTTTGGCTATGCTCCTTTAAATGCAATTATTAATCAATATAATGGTGACACCTTAGTATTTACACTTGGTGCAAACCCATTTGTTATTGCTGATGCATCATTGCCTTGGGGCATGAGACAAATTAAAGCCGGAGAACTTGTTCTTCTTTCTATTCCGCAAGATTCAATCAAATGTGCAGGATGGGGCAGTTTGGTCCCAATTCCTGAGCAGTATGTATTAAAAGCTGACCAAATTATTGAAATTGAAGCAGCTACTGAGGCTTATAATGATAAGATTGCTGAGCTTGCTGGTACTTTTTCTCTTGCTTTTATTGATATGAATACTTATTTAACTGATTTTGAAACAGGAATGGTATTTGACGGAGCCACTTATAGTACGAAATATATTCTTGGAGGTTTGTTCTCTCTTGATGGAATTCACCTTAACCCTCGTGGAAATGCACTTGTTGCAAATTATTTTATTGATGCAATAAATGTAGAATATAATGCAAACCTACCTAAAGTGATAATTCAGGATTATGATGGGATTCAATTTCCATAAATTAATAATTTAACCAAATTTAAAAAGGACAGCTATTTTAGTTGTCCTTTTTTGCATTCTATATAATTGGTATTACACAATTTTTAATATAGATCATATTTTATAGCAAAATAATTACCTTAATAGGTTATTTAAATAAATAAGCTAAGGCAAAAGTGAATGGAATTATTTAATTTTGGTAATTGAATTTGAAAATAAAAAAAATGATAAAGGATTATTCGGAAATTATTTCAAAAGAACTAGGAATTACTGTTGAACAAGTTAATAATACTTTAAAATTACTTGATGAGGGAGCCACAATACCTTTTATTTCGAGATATAGAAAGGAAGTAACTGGCAGTCTTGATGAAGTAATAATAGCAAAAATTCGTGATAAAACTGCACTATTGCGTGAACTGGATAAAAGACGTCTAGCAATAATCGAGTCAATTGACAAACAAGAAAAACTTACTGATGAATTATTAAATCAAGTTAATGAAGCAAAAACTCTCGTTGAACTTGAAGATATTTATCTTCCATACAAACAAAAAAGAAAAACCAGGGCTTTTATTGCAAAAGAAAAAAAGCTTGAACCATTAGCAATAATTATTATGTCTCAAAAATATTCGGATATTGAAAATATTGCTTCTGAATATATTAATAAAGAAAAGGAGGTAAATTCAGTTGAAGATGCCTTGGCAGGAGCAAGAGACATAATAGCTGAATGGGTAAATGAACATAAATATTGCAGAGAAAGAATCAGGAAATTATTCGAAAGGGAATCAATAATAAAATCTAAAGTTGTTAAAGGAAAAGAAGAAGAAGGAGAGAAATATAAAAATTATTTCGAATGGGAAGAAAAACTTTCAAAAGCTCCGTCTCATCGTGTTTTAGCTATGTTTAGAGGCGAAAACGAATCCATGCTAAAAGTTCAGATTATAGGTATTGAGCAAAAAGCTCTGGAAATAATAGATAATATTTTTGTGAAATCTGAAAATGATTCTGCTGATCAAGTTGAGCTTGCTATCACCGATTGTTATAAACGTTTGCTTTCTCCTTCTATGGAAACTGAAGTTAGAAATAGTTTAAAAGAAAAAGCTGATAAGGAAGCGATAAGAGTTTTTGCTGAAAATTTGCGTCAGTTGTTACTTGGTTCTCCTTTAGGACAAAAAAATATTCTTGCTATTGATCCCGGATTTCGCTCGGGTTGTAAAATTGTTTGTCTTGACCGACAAGGTAATCTTTTGCACAACGAAAATATCTATCCTCATGCTCCTCAAAGGGAAGCAGGAATGGCAATTAAAAAAATTGTAAGTCTTGTTAATGCTTATAAAATTGAAGCAATAGCAATCGGAAACGGAACTGCCGGAAGAGAAACTGAAAATATGATTCGCAGGATTAAATTTGATAGAAAACTTATTGCCATTATGGTAAATGAAAGTGGTGCTTCGGTTTATTCTGCTTCTAAAATTGCAAGGGAGGAGTTTCCTGAGTATGACGTTACCGTTAGAGGCGCTGTGTCGATTGGTAGAAGATTGATGGATCCTTTGGCTGAATTGGTTAAAATAGACCCGAAATCGATTGGTGTTGGTCAGTATCAGCATGATATTAATCAAACTGCTTTAAGTAAAAGTCTTGATGATGTTGTTGTGAGTTGTGTGAATTCAGTGGGTGTGGAAGCTAATACAGCAAGTAAAGAATTATTATCTTATGTTTCTGGACTTGGACCTGTGGTTGCTGCAAAAATTGTGGAATATAGAAAAGAAAATGGCCCGTTTATTTCCCGTAAGGAATTAACTAAAGTTCCGCGATTCGGTGAAAAAAGTTTTCAGCAGGCAGCTGGATTTTTGAGAATTCAAAATAGTGAAAACCCTTTGGATAAAAGTGCAGTACATCCCGAATCGTATAATGTTGTTTATCAAATGGCAAAAGATATGAAGACTGATATTGAGGGTTTGATAAAGAATGAAGAACTCAGAAAAAAAATTGATAAACAAAAATATATTACTTCGGAGATTGGGATTCCAACATTAAATGATATCATGGAAGAGCTGGCAAAACCCGGCCGTGATCCAAGAAAAAAATTCGATCTTTTTGAATTTGCAAAAGGTGTGAATTCTATTCGTGATTTGCATGAAGGAATGAAGTTGCCCGGTATTGTTACAAATATTACTGCCTTTGGTGCTTTTGTCGATATCGGTGTACATCAGGATGGATTGGTGCATGTGAGTATGTTGGCGAATAAATTTGTTAAAAACCCGAATGATATTGTTAAACTCAATCAAAAAGTTGAAGTGAAAGTTGTTGGTGTAGATGTTTCCAGAAAACGAATTCAGTTATCGATGAAAGATATATAGTGTGAAAACTTTTGATTATTGCTTTTCAATGAATCTAAAAATGTATAAGCACGATTTTATTTTCTGAATTAATCATATTGCAAAATATTATCTTTGTTTTTGAGTTTTTATAACTAAATAATTATATAATGACCAAACTTCTGAAAATATTTTTAGTCGCATTTTTTTTGCTCGTTGTTACTTTAAATGTTGATGCTCAGTTTATCAAAGGTGCTTTAATATTCGGAACCAATATTTCACAAGTTGATGGTGATGAAGTTTATGGTTTTAAAAAAATCGGATTTAATATAGGCGCCTCTGCAATTGTTCCTTTTAGTAATAAATGGGCAATAAGTATTGAGAATATTTATTCGCAAAAAGGAGCATATCAAAAACCCCAATATGCAGATTCTATTAGTGGAGAATATAGAATTAAACTTAATTATGTTGAAGTGCCGGTTTTGGTGCATTATACCGATAAAAATATCTTTACAGTCGGGGCAGGATTATCGTGGGGCAGATTGGTAAAAGTTGATGAATGGGAGCATGGAAATAAAACAAATACATCATTAAGCAGTGGAACTTATTCTCAAAATGATATTAATATTCTTGCTGATTTGAGATTCAGAATTTGGAAAAAATTGAAGTTTAATATTAGATATGCTTATTCCATCCCAAAAATCCGAACTCGTGAACATTCTGACCTTTCCGGTGATACCTGGATAAGAAAACAATATAATAATTTAGTTTCATTCAGGTTGATTTATGTTTTTAACGAAAGGCAAAGTTTTGTTAATCGGAACGAACAAGAATAGCTTGCTTTGTAATATTTATAGTTAGTGATATATTAATATACATGAAATAAATTAAAGCGATGCAAAAAACTGCCAAATACTGGATCGAAAAATTTAGTCTTACAAAACATCCTGAAGGGGGTTATTTTAAAGAAATTTACCGTTCGGAGGAAATAATTCAGAAACAACATCTTCCGCTTCGTTTTTCAGGTGACAGGAATTTTTCAACATCAATTTATTTTCTCTTGGATAAAAGTGATTTTTCATCTTTTCATAAAATCAAATCCGATGAACAGTGGCATTTTTATGCAGGAAATTCATTGAGTATTTTTGTAATTTCTCCTTCGGGAGATATGAAAACAATTCTTTTGGGGGATAATCCCGATAAGGGAGAAATGTTTACAGCTATAATTAAAAAAGATTATTGGTTTGCTGCAAAACCAAATGATGAAAATTCTTTTTCTTTGGTAGGGTGTACCGTTGCCCCGGGATTTGATTTTAATGATTTTACACTCGGAAAGCATGATGACTTATTGAAAGAATTCCCACAACATAGCAAAGTTATTTTTGAAATGACAAGGCAGAAATGATTGAATTCTAAAATGCTAAAATAGACGGCGTCCAAAAAAAATTTGTGATGCTTTGCGATAACGAAAATTTTCGGGGTTTTGAGTAATTCTGTAGTAAAGCATAAAGATTAAAACAGAAAAGATTATATTAGTTAACTAATTTTTGAAATTCACGTGCACTATTAATAAAATTTTCGGCAATTGGAAACGAAAGTTTATTTGTGTCAGGAAGTCTTTCAGGATGCCACTGAACTGCAATTAGAAATGCTTTATTTTCGTTGTTTTCCCACTCAATTGCTTCGACAAGACTGTCTGATGTGCGTGCAGACACTTTTAGTTTGCCGGCAAGTTTATTTACTGCCTGATGATGATTGCTATTGACTGCGCCTTTTAAAGTTCCCGATAATTCGAAAAGTAAAGTGTTACTGTTTACAAAAAGCTCATGCCGGTAATTATACGGGTCATCACAGCGATGAACAACAACTGTGTCGTAATCAGTTGGAATATCAACAATAAGTGAGCCTCCAAGTACTACATTAAGAATCTGTTCCCCACGACAAATTCCTACAAATGGCATGTTCATTTCTAAAGCTTTTTTGATAAGTTCAATTTCTAGTGTGTCACGTTTATTGTCGATTGAGCCACATTTGATTGTGTCACCGGCTTGTCCGTACCATGCCGGATTTACATCAGGACCGCCTGTTACTAATAATCCATCACAATTATCCATCAATAATAAAGCTGAATCAAGAGGCATGTGATACATGTCTATGCAAATTGTTGTTGAATCAATATTTTTTAGCCATGATGAATATGCTCCGTAATATTCAATAGGTTTTGCTTTGGATATAGCTATTCTCAGTGGTTTGTTTATTTTATTTTCAACACAACTATTTAAAATAAATAATGCTATTATTCCGGGAAGGATTAATGATTTAAAAAGATGTTTATTTTTCATACTTGTTTTTGTGAATGAAAAACAAATTTAAGTAAAATTTATATAAAAAGTACTTAAAGTGTCTAAAGTAAAAAGTGACTGAAATTATAGTTTTTAGTTTCGTTTTGCACGAAACAATAGTTTTAGCTCATTTTAATAATTTGTTTTAGAAATGTAAATAAAAATCCTTTGTCAGCTCTTTATATTCGCTTGTAAATGAGTTATCTTCATTTCTTATGCAGAGTTCGTTTATCGTATTTCCCGAAATGTTTGAGAAACTGATCTCAGCGAGAACTCTGTTTATTGCTTTGCTTTTTTTTGGTCTCACGAAAGTGATATTATTAATAAACAAACCTTCGACAAGAATAATATTTTTGAAAATTTGAAATTCATTCATTGGAAGTATGAGGCAAAACTTTCCGTTTTTATTCAATAGTTTTTTTACCGAATGCACCAAAGTTTCAAAAGAAAGACTGTCGGTATGTTTCGCCAATTTTCGCTTTTTATCAGGTGGTTTTAATGAGTTATTAAAAAATGGCGGATTACTTATTATAAGATCAAATTTTTTATCATTGGTTTTGATGAAATCTTGTAATGAAATATTTGAGGGAATAATTCTTTTTGTCCAATTGGAGTTTGAAATATTTTTTTTTGCATCCAATAATGATTCATTATCAATATCAATTGCATCAATAAAAGCTGAAGTACGTTGTGCGAGCATCAATGCAATTATTCCGCAGCCGGTGCCAATATCCAGAATTGAATTGGTTTTTGAAGTGTTTGCCCAAGCTCCAAGTAAAACCCCATCAGTTCCGACTTTCATTGATGAGTTGCTATCGAAAACACAAAATTGTTTGAATTGAAAAGCATTTGACATGATTAAAAAAATTTACGGTTCTAATAATATATTTTATATAATGCTTAAATGTTTTAATGTTTCATGATGCTTAAGTTTTTGATAATAAATGGCTTTAATATTACAATATTGGGATTTTTTATTTTGTAATATTTTTATTTTAGCATTTAAGCATTTTTGTCCCTAAGTTTTTATTTTTCACTTTATTTGTAGTAGTACCAAATTTACAAATAAATATCAATTAAACCATCTGGAGCTTCAATTTCAATACGTTTGTTTTTACGGTCAATCTTTTTTACAATATCTTCAACAACAGGAATAAGAATTTCTTTATCATTAAAAATTATTTTTAAAATCTCCTGATATCCCATGTCAACAATTTCTTCGACAAAACCGATATTTCCTTTTTCTTTATCATAAACATGAAAACCTTTGACTTCGTGAGGATGAAATTTATTTTCCGGTAGTTTAGGAAGTAAATCATTGGGCAGGAAAATTGATAAACCAACAAGTAAATTTGTAATAGTTTCAAATTCAACGTCTAGTAATTTTATAATTGCCTGTCTTCCTGAGATACGTATATTATTGATAAAATAAGGGATTAGAGCTTTATCGATTTCAATAAAAATGACTTCAATGTTTTCGAAATGCTCAGGTTTGTTAGTATCTAATATTGCCTGAAATTCGTTTTTTACCCCATGAGGTTTTATTATTTTTCCAAAATAAAAGAAATCTTTTTTATCCATAAATGATTTTTATCAAATCCATATAAGTTTGTAGCTATCGCAATAAGTTTTACAAACTTATAAAAAAAAATTGGAGAGATAATCTTAATTGTTCAAATGTAAGCAAAACAAAAAAGGCTAAAGCCATATACGACTTTAGCCTTTTAATTTTTTTATGAAACATTCTTAGTCTTCTTTCTTATCTTCAGCTTTTGTTTCTTCTTTCTTTTCCTCCTTTATCTCTTCCTTTTTATCTTCAGCTTTTGGATTGTCTTTTTTTACTTCCTCAGCTTTAGGTTCTTCTTTTTTCTCTTCAGCTTTAGGTT
>CAYOKJ010000042.1:17016-23077 GCA_964404485.1 uncultured Bacteroidales bacterium
GGTTCTTCTTTTTTTACTTCCTCAGCTTTGGGTTCTTCTTTTTTTACTTCCTCAGCTTTGGGTTCTTCTTTTTTTACTTCCTCAGCTTTGGGTTCTTCTTTTTTTACTTCCTCAGCTTTGGGTTCTTCTTTTTTTACTTCCTCAGTTTTAGGTTCTTCTTTTTTTACTTCGGTAGATTCAGGTTTAGTTTCTTTGGTAGTTTCTTCTACAGTTTCTCCGGCTTCAGCAGCTTTTTTAGCAGCTTTTTCAGCAGCTTCTTTAGCTTTTTTCTCAGCTAATTTTTCTGATCTTGCTTCTTTAACTTTAGTTTCAGCGTCAAGTTTATCTTTCTTCTGGTTTCGGTCAGTTTGTTCTTGATCTTTCTGAGCTTTTTCCACTTTCTCTTCTTTTTCGCTTAGCCAGGTTCTAAATTTTATTTCGGCTTGTTCTTCTGTAAAAGCACCTTTTTTTACTCCTTTAAGTAAATGGGCCTTATAAATAACACCTTTAAATGTTAAAATTGAGCGAACTGTGTCGGTAGGCTGAGCGCCTTTTTGCAACCAATCCAAAGCTTTGTTAAAATCTATAATGATTTCAGCAGGTTTTGAAACAGGGTTGTAAGTGCCAATTTTTTCAATAAATTTTCCGTCACGTGGTGCACGACCATCCGCAATTACTATGTGATAAAAAGGATTAGCTTTTTTACCACGTCTCTGCAATCTGATTTTTGTTGGCATTGTAAAATATTTTAAATTATTAATTAATTTTTTGAAAAATATGAATTATCAATAGATAAAACGATTTTCTCCACCGATTTTTCGGGGTGCAAATATCTGAATATTATTTTAATAAAAAAAGAAAATAGTACTAATTAATTTGTAATATTTGTAATATTTTGTAGAATTTTAATATTTAATCATCTAAGCATTTAGTCATTTACGCAATTATTATGCATTTTACTAAAAAATCAATAGAACTAAATTTGTTTTTCTTCAAAACAAATTTCTGTTCAAATAATACATTTCAAAACTTATCAACACCTATTTTTTTAAACATCATTTTGAGTAAATTTACATTTTATAATAGCTGATAGAGTACAAATAAAATAACTTTTTTTACTTATGCCATATTTCGCACATTTACACGTACATACTCAGTATTCTATTCTTGATGGTGCAGCTAGTATTCCAAAATTACTATCTAAAACTAAAGAGTATGGAATGGATGCACTTGCAATTACCGATCATGGGAATATGTATGGTGTGCTTAAATTTTTTAACGAAGCAAAAAAACAAGGCATAAAACCAATTATTGGTTGTGAGATTTATGTTGCCAGAAACAATAGATTTCAAAAACGAACAAAAGAAGACAGAAGCGGGTATCATTTAATACTTCTTGCCAAAAACCTAACAGGATATCATAATCTTTCAAAGTTAAGCTCATTGGGCTTTAACAGAGATCATTTTTATTATACACCGCGTATAGATAAAGAACTGCTTAGACAATACAGCGAAGGTTTGATTGCTTCATCTGCTTGTCTTGGAGGTGAGCTGCCAGGGGCAATAATGAATTTCGGTAAGGAAAAAGCTATTGAAGTTATAAATGAATTTACAGATATTTTTGGTGATGATTATTATCTCGAAATTCAAGATTCCGGTCAGCCTGAACAAGCTGCCGTCAACAAAGCAATAATAGAATTATCTGCCGAAACAGGAGTAAAACTTATTGCAACAAATGATGTTCATTTTGTTAATAAGGAGGATTTTGATGCTCATCGAATACTTATTTGCCTGAACACGGGAAAAGATCTTGATGATAAAACTTCAATGCATTATACCGGAGAAGAATATTTTAAATCTCCCGAAATAATGGCTGAATCTTTTAAGGAAGTTCCTGAAGCTCTGGAAAATACTAAAGAGATTGTCGATAAAGTTGAGGAATATGAAATAACTACCAAGAAGATTATTCTTCCACATTTTCCAATTCCGGAAGAGTTTTCTACTGAAGATGATTATTTGCGTGATCTTACTTATACAGGAGCAAAAAAACTTTTTACTGAAGTTACTGATGAAATTAAAAACCGGCTTGATTTTGAACTTGATGTAATCAAGGAAATGGGTTTTCCCGGATACTTTTTAATTGTTCAGGATTTAATTGCTGAGGCCAAAAAAATGGGAGTAATTGTAGGACCGGGAAGAGGTTCTGCTGCTGGTTCTGCTGTTGCTTATTGCACTGGAATAACAAACATCGACCCAATAAAATATAATTTACTTTTTGAGAGATTCCTAAATCCTGAAAGGGTAAGTATGCCTGATATTGATATTGATTTTGATGATGAAGGCCGAGATAAAGTTTTAAAATATGTTGTTGAAAAATATGGTGAAAAGAAGGTTGCACAGATTGTTACTTTTGGTACAATGGCTGCAAGACTTGCTATTAGAGATGTTGCCAGAGTTTTGAAACTTCCCCTCCCCGAAGCTGACAAAATTGCAAAGCTTGTTCCTGAAAAACCGGGAACAACTCTGAAAAGTGCTTTTAAAAATGTTCCCGAACTTAATGAAATAAGAAAAAATGGTGAGCCTTTACAAAAGAAAACTCTAAAGTTTGCAGAAACTTTGGAGGGTTCTGCTCGTCATACCGGTACTCATGCTTGTGGCGTTATAATCGGTCCTGAAGACTTGATGAATTATATTCCGCTTAGTAGTGCAAAGGATTCGCAATTGATGGTTACTCAGTATGAAGGAAAACTCGTGGAATCTGTTGGATTGTTGAAAATGGATTTTCTGGGTTTAAAAACTTTATCTATCATTAAAGATGCAATAGAAAATATTTATCTCAGGCATGATAAAAGAATTGTAATTGAGGATGTTTCTTTGGAGGATGATGAAACTTTTAAACTATATCAACGTGGTGATACTATTGGTACCTTTCAGTTTGAATCGGAGGGAATGCGTAACTATTTAAAAGTTCTGAAACCTAATAATATTGAAGATCTCATTGCAATGAATGCCTTGTACCGTCCCGGTCCAATGAATTATATTCCTAAGTATATTGATAGAAAACACGGAAGAGAAAAAGTTGAATATCCTCATCCCTGGCTCGAAGATATTCTAAAACCAACTTATGGAATTATGGTTTACCAGGAGCAAATTATGCAAACTGCTCAGAAATTAGGAGGTTATACTCTTGGAGGTGCCGACCTTTTAAGACGTGCTATGGGTAAGAAGCAGGCTGATGTAATGAAAGAACAGAAGCTGGTTTTTATTGAAGGTGCAAAAAATAAAGGCATAGAGGAAGATAATGCAAAAGAGGTTTTTGAAATGATGGAACGTTTTGCTGAATATGGATTTAACAGGTCTCATTCAGCAGCATATTCTGTAATTGCATATTATACTGCTTATCTCAAAGCTCATTATCCGGCCGAATATATGGCCTCGGTTTTAACTCACAATCTTAACGATATAAAAAAAATTACTTTTTTTATTGATGAATGCCGTCGGCAAAACATTCCTGTTCTTGGCCCTCATCTCAACGAAAGTGACCTGTATTTTATGGTTAACAGTAAAGGTGAGATTCGCTTTGGAATGGCTGCTATTAAAGGTGTTGGTGAAAATGCTGTTAATGCAATTATTGAAGAAAGAAAGAAAAATGGTGCTTTTAGAGATATATTTGATTTTGCAAAACGAATCACTCTTCGTGCAGTAAACAAACGTAGTTTTGAAGCTCTTGCCAAAGCCGGTGCATTTGACCATTTTGATAAAACTCACCGTGCTCAATATTTTTATAGAGAAAATTCTGACGATTCCATTTTTCTTGAAAAAATTATTAAGCATGCAGGAAAATTTCAGGAAAAACAAAACTCTTCTCAGGTTTCTTTATTTGGTGATGATGAAGATGTGAATATATCTGATATTGTAATGCCTGCATGTGAACCGTGGTCGAAAATACAACAACTTAGAAATGAAAAAGAAGTTACGGGATTTTATATTTCGGGTCATCCACTTGATGATTATCAGATTGAGATGAAAAACTTTTGCTCTCATACAATCGAGCAAATAAATTTTGATCTCAAAACATTGAGAAATAAATCAATCACTTTTTCTGGGATGGTAACTTCTTCAACAACAAGAATTACAAAGTCTGGAACTGAATTTGGTTTGTTTTCAGTTGAAGATTTTACAGACTCAATTAATCTTTCTTTATTTTCTGAAACTTATCTAAAACTTAAGCATTTTCTTGTGGATGGGTCATTTCTGATTATAAAAGCTAAAGTGCAACCAAGATATAACAATCTGGATATTATGGATATTAAGATTTCGAGTATGAGCCTTTTAGCTGATGCCATAAAATCTTATACTCATGAAATTACTTTATTTTTGAAATCAGAAAAAATAAATCAGGAAAGCATAAAACAAATTAAAAATCTTGTTCAAAAAAATTCTGGAAAATGTTCTCTTAAGATTAAAATTTTCGATCCGGAAGAAAATATTTCTATTCAAATGAAAACAAGAAATAATCGGGTAAATCCAAACAAATTTATAAATGCTGTTCAGAAAATTGGAAATTTGAAGTTTAAAATTAATTGATAACATTTCAATTTCAAGTAAATAACAAATTTTGAAAAAAAATTAAATCATTTTAGAATTTAAGACTTCAATAATATAAATTATTTTAATTTTGAAAAAAATTATAAACCTTTAAATATAGAAAAATGGCATTAGAATTCACTGATTCAAATTTTGATAAGCTAGTAATAAATTCAGATAAACCTGTAATTGTAGATTTTTGGGCAGAATGGTGCGGACCTTGTAGAATGGTTGGCCCGATAATACAAGAAATAGGTGTTAATTATGAAGGAAAAGCTATTGTTGGAAAAGTTGATGTTGACTCAAATCCGGGGATATCTGCTAAATATGGAATTAGAAATATTCCTACAATTTTGTTTTTTAAAAATGGAGAAATCGTAGATAAACAAGTTGGTTCTGTTCCAAAACAAGTTTTTATTAACAAGCTTGAAGCTATTTTATAATAAATAATAATAATAAATATAACTACAAAAGCTAAAGTTGTATTTATTGACTTTAGCTTTTTGTGTATTTACGCATTTTCACTAAGCTAGAGATAGAACCATAGAAATATATAAATTGAAATATTCCATCGATCATAACAGATTTCAGCAGTTTGATTCAATTGAGTTCATTGCCAGGCAGGTTGTCGAGGGTTTTATTACAGGTCTTCATAAAAGTCCGTTTCACGGATTTTCAGTTGAATTTGCTGAACATCGTCTTTACAATTCCGGTGAATCAACAAAACACATCGACTGGAAATTATATGGGAGAACAGACCGTTTGTATGTGAAAAAATACGAAGAAGAAACTAATCTTAGATGTTGTCTGGTTATTGATAATTCATCATCTATGTATTTTCCTATAAAAGAAAATCTCTCAATAGATAATCCAAATAAAATCACATTTTCGGTTTATGCTGCTGCTGCATTAATGAATCTTCTAAAACGTCAGCGCGATGCAGTGGGGCTAAATGTTTTCTCCAACAAAGTTGATTTAAGTACACAGCTTAAATCGGGTTCTGTTCATCAAAAATATTTATATTCCGAACTCGAGAAAATGCTTATTCCCGAAGATAAAGAAAGAAAAGCACAAACTTCTGCTGCTATTTCTTTACATAAAATTGCTGAAAGTATTCATAAACGTTCGTTGGTAGTTATCTTTAGCGATATGTTTGAAACAAGCAGTAAACCTGATGAACTTTTCGCAGCTCTTCAGCATCTTAAACATAATAAACATGAAGTGATTTTGTTTCATGTTGTTGACAAAAATAAGGAAGAAGATTTTGATTTTGAAAATCGGCCGCATCGTTTTATTGATATGGAAAGCGGGGAGGAGATGAAAATTAATCCTGTTAGTATTAAAAAGAATTATGTTAATTCGGTTTTGAAATTTAAAAAAAATTTGAAACTTCGTTGTGCTCAATACAAAATTGATTTTATCGAAGCTGATATTAATAAAGGGTTTGAGCAGATATTATTTCCATATTTGGTGAAGAGGAAAAAACTTCATTAACT
>CAYOKJ010000043.1:0-22934 GCA_964404485.1 uncultured Bacteroidales bacterium
GTTTCGCGCTGCGAATGCATTTATCAGCAGGAATCTACATCAACTCATACGGCCTTATTGGAATCCGGAGGCAAGACGCCAACAAATGACCGGACAAAATTTGTTTTGCAAGCTCAATATGCATGCCTTTGATGAAAACGGAAATCCTGATTTTGATATACTCAAACCAGTATCAGGCGATCTGGGTGAATTTGAACATTTGAAGATTTGAAAATTTGAAGATTTGAAGATTTGAAGATTTGAAAATTTGAAGATTTGAAAATTTCAATTACTGAAAAATAAAAAAGTGAAATTAGTTGAGAGTTTGAATTCAGAATGGAAAGATTTGTATAATGAAGTTTGTGAAAATATTTAAAGAGATTGCTTCTCCCGATAGTCATCGGGATTGGCTCGCAAAATAGGAGCAATTAATATTTTGTAACACTAAAACTAACGAATCATAAGCAATTTGATAAGTACTATTTTGCGAAGGAGGTTTACCCAGCTTGTCCCATAGGGAGGAACGACCGTATCAGGGATGAAATCCGTAGGAATATTTAACAGGGTACGACCGATAGCTATCGGGAAAGCAAACTCATTAATAAAACGACCAAATATAAATTTGAAACAAAAAAGAACCAACAAGATGCGACTAAGAGAGAAAAATATCTACCCTATGGAATAAAATCAAGATTTTAATGCATAGCATTATTCCACAGGGTAAAAAACACATTATGGTAAAATGTTTCTTGGTAATCGCCGCAAGCGGCGGGGAACCAGCCTGCGGCAGGCAGGAGTTCGACTAAATGTTTGCTTCAAAAAATTAAAGTCTCACTGATTTAACAAAGAAACAAACAGAAAAAGAATTAAGCAAGTTTTTACTAAAAGAAAATGGACTAAATGAGGTATTAGAGATGATGTTAAACGCAATGATGAGCTTGAATCTGTTTTGAAAAATGCCGTTTTATCAAAGACAATATGTTGGAATTAGATTTTGATGCTGTTATTCATCTTTGTTTTTATTCTTAATAAGTTTTTTAGTATTGGCAGAAGTAACGAGCGGTTTGCCTGTTTTTTCTTCAATTTCCCTGCGGGTATTTCCTGCAATAGTCCCACCCTGATTGGCAATTTTTCTATTTTGATCAAAAGTTTCAGGTTTTTTTTCTTTTGAAATTTCGGTAGTAGTAGCTTCGGCAAGCATATTTAAGACCAGTTCAAGGTTAGTCATATTATCTCGAAGGTTTTCCTTTTTTAAACCCTTTAATTTTTTGTAATTTTTTACATCAAACCCACTCCATGCTTCTGTAATTTCATTAGTAAGAATTGCATATTCCAAACCTTTTTTCACATTGCGTTTATCCCATTCATCTGTAAGTTCTTTTCTTACTTCAATGCTTTTTAAGCGTTGGTTTATCCATTCTTTGCTATAACCTTTTTTAAGATAGGTTTCCATAGCACGTTCAAAAGCAAGTTCAGGATCTTCTATCTCATCAATTCGTTCTTTACCCACTTTTGCCAACCATAGTTTAAACGGTTCTGCTTTTTTTGATGGAACAGATTGAATAAGCCTGAAAAGTTGTTCAGTATCGGCGACATCAGTCATTCGCATTTTTCCGTCATTCGCAAGCATTTTCAACTGTCCGATTTTTTCGGACAGTTCACTTCCTTCTTCTTTTAACTTCTTTTTTAGGTCGCTCCAGTATTTTCTTGCACGAGAATTTTCTGCTAAAACTGAGATTACATCTACAATTGAAAAGTACCATTTTTCATTTTCTATGTTCCAGTGTGTTCTTATTTTTTTACTTTCAAAAAGTTTTATAGATTTATTTTTTTTCATATTACCACAGAATTAAATTAGATTTAAGAAATTACACCTGTTGCTTTGTTTTTTGGCAGCAATTCAACTAAATCATCTTTTGAATCGTTATAAACCAAATCACTTTTCCAGGTAATAATTAATTCATCTTTGTTTAAACCATAAAACTTAGCCAGTTTTTCAACTTGTTCTCTTTATGGTTTTCGTTCTCCAAGTTCAAATTTATTTATAATAGTCTGGTCAATTTCGGTTGCAGATGCTACTTTTCTCGCAACACAATCCCTTGTTTTAATCTTGCTTTTCTTATTAAGCCTTTTAAACTTTTCATTTAGACAATCTTTGTTTAGAAGGTATCTACCAAAAGTATAAATAATATTTTAGCTCGATACAACAATTTTCTTTTTTTTAGTGTTGGATAAATTCATACTCTTTTGGTTTTTTTGGGTTTGCCTGCGTTTCGGCAAAAACCCAAATGTGCTTAGTTTGCGGTTGGCTCTCTTTTTATTATTTCCGTCCATACGGATGCAAAGAATATTTGCATTGACAAAGAAAAAAATATTTCAAAATATTTATCAGCAATTTAGAAATTCAATTGATATTAACTATTTACTCTCTCGAATGAATAGTAAGTTTTTTACTTTATTATTCTATATCATCTTAGCAATCTTAGAATTTGCTAGTATTCCGCTTAAAATTCCAATAGAAGTTTCGTATCCGAAGATTTTAATTTTTGCGGCAATTTTGCTTTGTTTTTCTTTTGCGCTGAGGCTTGATTTGATAATTTTTGTGAGTTTTTCCAGCAACAATATTGTTACCAATTCTAATAATTTATGGAAAATATTTATAAATATCCCTACGGTGTAAAAACCTTTTGAAAAGAATTTTTTCACCATCCAATTCAAGTCCAATCCTGTAATTTCCTATCCTTATCCGGTAGCAATTTTTGTATCCTTTCATTTTCTTGCAATTTGGAATTTCTTTTAATGTATTTGCATTTTCCACTAAAAACATCAATTCACTTAGCTTCTTTTTAAGCAAAGGTATTGAATATACATCCTTAACAAATTGCCTGGTGAAGTTTTTTTTCATTGTTTTAGCCAGTTTTCGAAATCCTTTTGTTGTTCTTCTGCTATCAGGGTTTGATTGCCCTCCTGCATAGCATTGTAAAGTGCTTCGTTTTCCTGTTTTTCAGATAAACCAGGTTTAACAACGTCCATTTTTATTTTCAATAAATTGGCTAATTCTTTAAATGCTTTTAACTGTTCTTTTTTTATATCCAATTTTATTAGCATAATGTAAGTTTTATAATTTTATTTCTTTATACTAATTCTTAACAGTTATTTAATAATTGTGCAAATCTGTTCCGTATTAGTATAATTTAAACAAAGATAATTAAAAATAATTGCTTATTCGTTAATCACCTTGTTTTTTCAAATCATCTTAGCAATCTTAGAATTTGCTAGTATTCCGCTTAAAATTCCAATAGAAGTTTCGTATCCGAAGATTTTAATTTTTGCGGCAATTTTGCTTTGTTTTTCTTTTGCGCTGAGGCTTGATTTGATAATTTTTGTTAGTTCTTTATATTGAGAGCCTTTTAGTTCGTCCTGCAAAGTTTCATTAATTATGTTGATGATTTCTATCGAAACTGTATCATCTGTTTTTCCCGGAATACCAAAAATTTCAATTTCAGCTATTGCTGCTTCAAGAATTTCGCGGGCAAGTTTTTTAGAAGCTTCAATAATAGAAGATGAGCCTGAAGTATCCCGCAATGACCAACTGCTATAATCAGATTCAATTTTTTCTATCTGACTTATTTTAGGAGAGTCATCACCAAAAATACGTGCAAGAAAAACTATGGTAAATTTTTTCCATGCGGAAAGATCAAAATCTTTTATATCTAACTTTTCAATCTGCTGTTTTAATAATGTTATTTCTTTTGTAGCCATCTTATTATTTTTTATGAATTATATATGTGATTTATTTTTTGATCACGGTTTAATTATAAAATATGCCACAGATTCACAGATTTATAATTTATCAGTGAATCTGTGACTATTTTTCTCAATATTATTAAATCAAACATAAGTTATATAAGCACCAAAATAATTATTTGTTAATTATAAATTTCTCAGAATAATATCCGTTTGAATTATGTATTTCCGGATTATAAATTCCATTCGCTAAATTGTTTAAATCAAGACCTGTCTCAGTACTTTTTCCTGTTAAAGTAAAATAATCAATAAAAACGATTTTTGCTTTTATAAAGTTTGCTCATAAATAAAAAAACCTTAATTTTTCAAATAAATTCCGCTTCCGATAAAATAATCAATACCCGGGATTTTTATTACAAAAGATTGTTTTAATTCTTCATTTCCGTTGTTTGGATTATTCCAGTAATATTCGTAAAAACCGCTATTATCATCTTTTGCAATTTGTATTAAATCTCTTATCACGTAGTTCCCATGCGAATCCTGATAATCGTAAAGATTTTGTCCCTGAAGATCAGGTTGAGTAGAATGTGCCACATTATTTGCATCAAAATCATAAATAAAAAAATACCCGCTTTGATTATCAAAAAATCTGGTATGTTTGATAAATTTCCTGCAAAATTCCACTCTTTGAACCGAATCTGAATAATAATTATCAAAAATGCCGCCAATACCTTTTGCCATTGTTTTTACAACTGTTTCGGTAATGATTTTATTAGCTTCAAGTTTTTCATAATAATATTCAGGTGGATCTCCATAAAAACCACATCCGATAAATAAATCTGCCGAAGGTATTCCTGTAACGAAACTTAATTTGCGTTCTGTTTCACTGTTTGCAGGATTATTATGAAAATATTCTACAAATCCATAACCAATATATTGAACTGTAGAAACAAGATCCTGAATAAAATATTTCCCATAAACATCCTGAATATTTATTCTACAAGTACCTATTAAATCAGGGTTTACGTGAGCAACCACCCAAGCATCATCAAGTGTTTCAATAAAGAAATATCCCGATTCATCATCAAAAAATAAAGCATCATTAACAAATGCTTGACAAAAATGAGCTCTTTCGGTACTATCAAAAATCATTGTACTAAAAATATCGTTAAATCCTGTAGCGACGTTTGTTGTGTTGGTTTGAACAATTGCTTTATCGAGTTCGTATTGTGAAACTGTATCATAATTATTTATAATGGTTTCTTTTTTACAAGTGCTCAGAAATAATATGCCAAATAAAACAAATAGAATTGGTATTACTTTGTGAATTTTCATTTGAAAAAGAGTATAGATTAATATGATCGATAAAATTAATAAATTTATTTGGTAATTATTTAATTAACGAAAAATATTATTCTTGAAGTTCAAATTGTCACTTGCTTTGCTGTTATTTGATGACTATCGAATATCCACATAACAGTTATGGCATGACAAATTTTTTAATTCTAACAAAATTTAAAATCACACAAATAAATACTATTTTTGTAAATAAATACATAAATAAATAATCTGTGATTCCTAAGGAAACCATACAAAATATTATTGAGACTGCTTGTGTTGAAGAAGTCGTGGGAGATTTTGTTTCAATAAAAAAACGAGGAGTAAACTTTATTGGTTTATGCCCTTTTCATAATGAAAAAACTCCTTCGTTTATCGTTTCTCCTGCCAAAGGGATTTATAAATGTTTTGGTTGTGGGAAAGCAGGAAACGCAGTAAATTTTGTTATGGAGCACGAGCATTTTTCCTACCCGGAAGCTCTTAAATATCTTGCCAAAAAATACAACATAGAAATTGAAGAGAAAGAACAAACTCCCGAACAAATTAAAGCATTGAATGAGCAAGAAAGCCTTTTTAGTGTTACTGAATTTGCAAAAAAATATTTCTCAGAAAATCTTTTCAATAAAGAAGAAGGAAAAGCTATAGGTTTGACTTATCTGAAAGAAAGGGATTATAATGAGGATTTGATAAAGAAATTTGAATTGGGTTATTGTATTGATAAGTGGGAAGATTTTACTCAAAATGCTTTAAAAAACGGATACGATTTAAAGTATCTTGTTAAAACGGGTTTAACGATTTCCAAAGAGGAAAAATATTACGATCGCTTTCGCGGGAGGGTAATGTTTCCAATTCATAGCTTGTCAGGCAGGATTATCGGTTTTGGCGGGCGTATTCTCTCATCCGAAAAAAGTAAAGCAAAATATGTTAACTCTCCGGAATCGGACATTTATCATAAAAGCAAAGTTCTCTACGGAATTTACTTTGCCAAAACGGCCATAATAAAAAATGATAATTGTTATTTGGTTGAAGGTTACACCGACGTAATGTCAATGCATAAAGCAGGCATAGAAAATGTTGTAGCTTCTTCGGGAACTTCTCTTACCAACGACCAAATACAACTGATAAAACGCTATACACCAAATATAACAATTTTGTATGATGGTGATGCAGCTGGTGTGAAAGCCTCTTTCAGGGGAATTGATATGATACTTGAACAAGGAATGAATGTTAAAATTGTTTTGTTTCCTGAAAGCGAAGACCCCGATTCTTATGTTAGAAACCACCGTACTTCTGAAGTTGAAGATTTTATCACAAAAACAGCCAAAAATTTTATTTCTTTCAAAACCAATTTGCTATACAAAGAATCGGAAAACGATCCGATAAAAAAAGCAGGATTGATAAAAGAAATAGTCAGCACAATTTCTCTTGTTCCTGACGGGATTTTTCGCAATGTTTACATCAAAGAATGTAGCTCAATAATGGATGTTCCGGAGCAAACATTGATGAATGAACTGAACAAGAATCTTAGAAAAAAGAATTGGAATAAAAACAAATTTCCGGCAAAAGAAAAATTACCTGAAACAACTGAATTTATTTCCGAGAAACAGATAAATGTTGATGTTATAAGTAACGATGCCCAAGAAAAAGATATTATTCGTCTTATGATAATGTATGGAAATGATGAAATTGTTTTTGAACAGGAAAATGAGAAAAAACGAATTATTAAAATTCCTATAAAAGTTGCAGAATTTATTGTTAATGATTTAAAAAGAGATGAAATAGAATTTGAGAATGAAATTTACCAGAAAATTTTTAATGAATTTGATAATGGTGTAGAAAACGAAAATATACCTGCTGAAAAACATTTTATTAACCACACCGATAAAAACATTTTAAAATGTGCAATTGATATTATTAGCTCTCCCTGGGAGTTAAGTGAAAATTGGGAGAAAAAGCGAATTTTTGTTGTGACAGAAAAAGAGAGATTAAAAATTTCCGTTACAACATCGGTATTTGCTTTTAAAGCCAAAAAAGTTGATGAAATGATTATTGACAATCAAAAAAAAATTAAAAACGCTGAAAATGAAGAAGATCGATTAATTCTAATGCATAAACATATAACGTTGAAAAATGTTAGTCGTGAAATTAATGATCAGTTAAGCAGGATAATTACGAAATAAAATAATACAAAACAGGAAGAAAAGAAAAAAACGTTTGAAAAAATGAATATCGAATATCGATTAACGAATAATGAATAATGATTTGTCAAGAGCACTAAAAAAAATCTAAAATCATAAATACTTTTTCAATCACAAATAAATCAAAAATCGTTACCCCGAAAGCTTTCGGGGGTATTCGGTGTTCGATATTCAAATTAAGTTTTGTTTTTCAATAATTTAAACATTAGTATTTTTTTGCTTGCACAAAACAGGAAGAAAAGAAAAAAACATTTGAAAAAATGAATATCGATTAACGAATAATGAATAATGATTTGTCAAGAGCACTAAAAAAATCTAAAATCGTAAGTACTTTTTCAATCACAAATAAATCAAAAATCGTTAATCAATTTTCGGTGTTCGATATTCAAATTAAGTTTTGTTTTTCAATAATTTAAATATTAGTAGTTTTTTGCTTGCACAAAACAGGAAACAGGATAATTACGAAATAAAATAATACAAAACGGGAATCGATTCTGTTCGAATAGATTCCCGCTCACTCCCCTTTTGCCGTAGCTCTCGGTTTGCGTCAAGTTACTGTTATTATGGCTGACTTTTTCGGTTTTGCTCCGTAGAGTTTTTCCTTTTGTCCGAGTTTGGCTGCTATCTGACCATGTGATCAGCGCTTTCCTTTCCCCCATGCTTGAACTACTTTCCCAGTTTCCTGCTTTTCCTTTCGGTTTTGCCGTCTTTTGAGTCCCGAGTTAGTTTTTCCTCCCTTTTGCAAGTTTGGTTTCCCCTTCTCATTGTTTTTCAAACTTACCTTTTATCACTCACTTGATGAAACAAATGTACAATCTGAGACCACCTTAAGGCAAATTTTTTCAAATGTGTTTATTAACAATCTGTTAACACGGGATATTAACAAATGTTGATATTGTGATTTTATGTCAAAAGTCTAAATCCCAAAGCAAGTTTCGAGGATGCTCTAACAAAGCGGGGCATTCATTATTTTATAATTCTTTAATGACCAACTGCTTGTATTTTTTGCTTTTCCACGCCTTTATCAATTCTTTAAAATCATCATATTCATTTAACTCAATTATTTTTTTGTTTAAACTGATTTTTCTGATAATTTTAACTTTGTCTTTATCTTTATTAATTTCAAGATAAACGCTTCCAATATTGTGTATTATTTCATCTTTGTTTTCAGGACTTACAAGCGAAAAACCTTTTGGTATTTCAATTGAATATTCATAGCTTTCGTTAATAGTAAAAGGAATTTCAATATTCGCTGAACGACTTTCTGTAAAAGCAGATAAATACCAACTTCCTGAACCCTCTTTAACCTGAGGAAGATTCATAAAATAATAATTATCATGTTTCTCAAAAGAATCATTCATTTCAATGGAATAATTAATTTTAGAATAATCCATTTTTTGATTCTTGATATCAAAACTAATTACCTTTGAAGATGAAATAAACTTTTCTGCAACTTTCTCATTTTTCAGAAGTTTTAAATATGGATTTGAATTTCCTGAAAGTTCAATTTTTGCTTCACCGGAAATTTTATTTTCATTTTCAATTATTAACTCACATTCAAACTCCACTTTATTTTCAGCTTGTTCGCAAGAATATGTTTTTAAGCTTTCAATTGTAGGATCAAGAGTTAAAAGAGTATTTCCCGAAAGGCTGTATTTTAAATTTTGATCGTTAAGGTGGATTGCCGACAAATAAATATCTTTATGTTTTTTATCATAAATACGAACAAGGAAGTTATCAAAAGTTTTTAGGCATCCAATAGCAGGATCGTAAAATTTATCCGGAATTACTGCTACCGGAACAGCTTTAATACCTGCTTTAACCAACATAGAAGTTAACAACATTGTTTTTTCAAGAGATGTTCCTCCGTTGCAATTCCATACTTCAACTGCTTTTCTGCATTTATATGCTGTCATTTCAAGAGGAATATTCCAATAATTAATGTCGTTTACAACAAGCTTTTGAAGGTCAAGAATAATTTTCATTTGATCTTTTTCTTTGGCAAGCATATCGTCAACAACAGCTGTCATAGCTTTGTTACTGATAAAATAAAATGATTTGTTATCAACAAATTTATCATAAACATGATGCAGATCTTTTGCAGTACTGAAAATAATTCCGGGAAGGAAAATATCATGTGAAGGACGATTATAATCATGAGACATTGCTTTTAAGTTTTTAAATGTCCATGTATAAACTTTCATGCCGTCTTCATCTGTAATCTCAGGAGCCGTTCTGATATTTAATATTTTAAATTGTAAAGTTTTATCAGCGGGAACCTTAATCCTAAAAATCATTTCGTTTACAGGAGCTGATTGAGTAAAGCTTTCTTTGCCAAAAAAATCAGACAAAAAATCCATAGAACTGTGAATTGTATAATCAAGATTTATTATTGCGTTTCTTTCGAGACCTGTATGAGTAACCACCATTTCTCTGAGATTATTAAAAGCAGGAGCATTAGCAGCATATCTCGGAAGAACTTCATTAAAAGCATTTTCAGGAGTTACTACTTTTTTCCCGTCAGCCATAATTGTGTAAGCTTCATTTATTTTTAATTCCTGATATTTTGGATTATAAACAATAAATGTTTCTCCGTAAAGTCGGTTAACTGCGAAATATGAGTTTAGTTTTAATTGTTTTGAGCAGTTAAAATCAAAACTTCCATCAGCGTTAAGCTGATATTCTTTAATCAGCTTTATGAAAGTTGCTTCAGATTGATAATCCTGAGCTTGAATCAAATTTCCGGAAAATATCACGAAAATTATTACTAATATATATTTAAATATTCTGTTTTTCATTTTTCTGATTTTTATTTATTGATTTTTAAAATAATAGGTTCTTTAGCAAAATCTTTTTGAGATTTAATAACTTTACTGAATAATGGCCATTCATCGGCATTATAAATTCGTTTTCCGAGTGTTATTTTTTCAAAATATTTTATTATTTGACCACCTTGTCCGAAACTACTATTGTAAGAAATTATTTCATTACCAAATGAGTTAATTATTTCATCTTTGGTGCATTTTGTGTTTTTCGGAATTGTAATAGACTCTTTCAGTTCAACAAACCTTGAGCATCGGTCGCGGAAAGGATATTTTCTGTCTTTAAAATTTGGATTATAATAAAGATGAGCCATTCCACGCATAAACAGATTTGATGCTACAAATGGTATAAAAATAATTTCTTCATCAGTAACAAGAGCGTAATCAGGGATAATAAATTTTATTGTAATTGAAATTGGACCTGATTTATAATCAATAGGATCTCCATAATTCATTTCTGTAATCTTAGCATTAGGAGAAATTTTTAATAATTCTTTTTCAAGATTTTTATCCCATTCGGTGCGATAACCACTTGTAAACATTCTACGAATAGATGCATCCGATTGTCCTTCAGCATTAAGTGTAAATTCACCTTTTATTGTCCCGTCAGAAAGAATTTCAGTGTTTCCACGAATTTTAAAATAATGATTTTCAGGATTAGAAATTGGAGTGATTTTAAGATCGGCGCCTTCGGGAACACCCATAAGATAATTTTGTTGTTGTTCGGCGCTCGACCAAAGTTCTCTGACAAAAGGAACCCAGGTAGGGTCGAGCAATTTGTATTTTCCATTAGAAAGCCTGACGATTGTAACACTGTGATTAAACTGGTCAGCAGGGATATAATCAATTCGTGAACCTGCCATGGTCATTGCAGGATATGAATCGAAACCTGCAGCACGAAGCATTGTGATAAGCATTCCGGCTTTATCTTTACAAACGCCACAACGGTCAGTAAAATTCATTTCGCCGTTATGCAGTGTATATCCTTCGCCTTCTCCCATCGAAATACCGGAATATCTAATTTCGTCGGCTACCCAGTGAGTAAGCAGGCTTATGGAATCCTTTTCTGTTTTGGCATCTTTTACAATTTCAGCAACTTTTTTGTCAATTTCAGGTGTGGTTTCAAAACTTCCGTAATCTTCATTTACACCATAAAACCATAATGATTTTGCTTTCCAATCAGGGCTGGTTGATAATAATAATTTTGGAGCCACATCCGAATAAGCTACCATTCCGGGTTCACGTTTAATAGGCAAGATATTACTTTTCGAAAAAGTAAATATTTTATTACTATCCTTTAAAACCATTGAAGATTGAGCCTCACCATTATAAAACTCATATTGAACAGTTTTATCAGCAGGAATTACAACTTTATAAACTTTTTCTAAAATCGGGTTGCTACTCCAAAAAGGAACAATATCATAATAATGTCCTCGCATAGGAGGAATATATCGTTCATCTTCATCGGTTTCCTCCTGAAGTAATGCATAAGTATATCCTTTTTTAAAAAGGAAAATTTCAATTGCATCACCGGGCTCAAGTCGTCCTATTTCTATCATTTTTTCGCGTGCACCCCAGTAAATTGCTCTGGCAGGAGCTGGATAATCCATAATAAGTGATTGGTTTATTTCTTCAACTTTACCATTATTACGATAAATTTTTACTCTTTGAATTTCGACATAAGCTGAAAGTGGATCATAACCGTATTTAATAACATTATTTTTTTTTGCACCTTGTGCAGTTAGAATTTTAATAAGTTTATGAGTATTTACATAACTTAATCCTGATTCCTGAACATCAACATTTGTGCTGTCGAAGATTATCAGTAAATCTGAATTTGGATAATCTGTGCTATTACCGGCATTTTTTATAAGGTCGGAAATAGGTCCTGTAAAAGCTGTTAATGAGAATCCAAATAAAATTGCAAGGATTACTAATTTTTTTGTCATAATATTTATTATTTAATATTTATAAAAATAAAACTGCAAAAGTAAGGAAAAATTATTGGTGGTAAAAAATGAAGTAAACTAATAAGTTGATTAATGAAATGATGAAGTTATAGAATAATGAAGTATGAGTGATGATTCAAAGTTTTCCTTATTTCTCCTTATTTTTTTTATGCCTCTTACAATCTGTTTTTTCTAAAAAATTCTTTCAATATTTCTGAGCATTCTGTTTCCAAAATTCCGAATCTTACTTTAGTTTTTGGATGAAGAATCTTTTTGCCAAGAAGTGTAAATCCTCTTTTTTCGTCTTTTGCACCATAAACAACTTCTCCTATTTGTGTCCAGAAGGCTGCACCGGCACACATCACGCATGGTTCAAGTGTAACATAAAGTGTACATTCATTCAAGTATTTGCTGCCGAGATAATTCTCAGCCGAAGTAAATGCTTGCATTTCTGCATGAGCGGTAGCATCGTTTAATCTTTCGGTGAGATTATGTGCTCTTGCAATTATTTGTTTATTGCAGACAACCACAGCTCCCACAGGAATTTCATCTGCTATAAAAGCTTTTTGAGCCTCTTTTAGTGCTTCTCTCATAAAATGTTCGTCGGAGTGAATTGTTAGTGTCATATTGTTTCCTATGTTACATTGCTATACTTGTACGGAACAAAATTGCAAAATTTCCAGTTTTGTTTTGTACCGCATTACTACTTATAAACAGCTTTTGCTTTGCAAAATTGTTAAGAATTAGTATAAAAGGTAAATCAGTAATTTTATAGTAAATTTAATTGTCGGTTAACTTTTGGATGGAATGTTCCAATTATCATATATGGATTACGAGAACGGTAATGATGTAATTGTGATGTTCCCAAAAATAAATATAGATCTTTTGTTTTGGCAAAGTCATCAAAGTATTTCTTTTTTACATTTTCAACTGCTTTTTCCTCACTCCCATTACTTTGTTTTAAACAGTTCCAATAAAGCTGACCAATTTCCCAATCTTCAATCATCATTTTACTTTGTTGTCCAGCATCATCAATGAATACGTATTTAAATTTGTAAGGAAGTTTTTTTACAACATCAAAAGGATTTTCAGGATATTCAAAAAGATTAGTCTGGTCTCTATTTGCTTTCAGTTTTTCAATTTTTTTCTTATCCCATTCACGTTCTACTTTCTGAATTTCAAAATCCAATATTTCTTTTGGTTTAAAAACAGCTAATGAGGTACTGGTATTTTTGTTTTTTGCTTTTAAAATAAGATTGTTCAAATTATGATAAACATTCTTAAGTACAAACTCTTTTCGTTTGGACCAATTATTAGCAGTATCAATATGATCAATGATTTTTATTTTACTATCATAAGAATAAGGACGATAACTTTCAGGTCTGAAATCACTTTTGTTTTTTACTAAATCTAATTCAATCCAATCATATTTTTTGTATTGTTCATTATATGATTTTTTTCGGAAAGGGATGGGGTAAATTCTGATCCAAGAACCATCTTCCTTAAAACCTGCTGTACAAACTAATTCATCATATTTCCCAGAAATACTTGGATATGTTTTTACAGTAATAAGGATTCTTGTTAATGCCATTCTAAATATGTTTTAACTTATATTTAAATTGTGGAAGTTTTGTAATGGCTTCAGCTAAATGTTTTCTATGACATTGGTTTATGTTAGCCTCAAAACATGTTAAAGCAATACGTTTGTTATATTTTAATAAATTTAATAATTCATTTTGTATCGAAACTGTATTTTTTATTACCGTTTTTTTATATTGAACAAAAAGTTTATCATAATCCGATTGAGAATGAAGTTCTTTTCTTTGGTCAGATACAATGCCCACTTGAGGAAAATGAAAATATTTTATTCCGATCTTTTCACAAGCATTTTTAAGTTGTTTTTTAGAAAATCCATATTTCATACTTTTTGCATTTCTTCGAACATCGCAAAGTACTTTAATATCGTTTATTATAAGTTTGTTTAAATACTGTTCAAAAGAAATACCTTCATAGCCAATTGTAAAAAGCATTTCAGATTCTTTTCTCGGAGTATTAGCAATTACTTTTTCGTATTCCTTATTTGATAATATATCTTTCGCTAAGCTGCTATTAATTGCATAAAAGGGATATTTTTGGTAAGTAATTTTTATTAATTCATTAGAATTCATATTTCCATATAAGTTTCTGACATTTTTTAACGATTGTATATCCTTTGCCTTTAATTGAATTAAGTAATCAGTATTGTCAATTTTAGTCCATGTATTATTAGTTTCAGCTATTTGATTATAGTTTTTCATTATTTTCAAATCTGCATTCGCCTGAAATGAAAAACAGCCATATTTATAAGGAACAAACGAAAAATCTTTTTTGTCTTGAAATCTACTTGTAAGAAAAAGCAACTTTTGTAAATTTATCTTTTCTAGTTTGTTATTGAATATTTGTAATAATCCTAATATTATTTTTCGTCTATAATACATAAATGCAAAGTTAATTAATCTAATATGATTTTGAATGATTAATTTGTTATTATACAAACATTAACGCTTCTAATACTTTTTGTTTCAAGTTTTCTTTTTCTTTATAGAAATTCCAATCAATAAAACTATTAATGCAATAATAAATCCCGGAATAAATGATGATTTTGCCTGAAATTGTTCGGGGCTGACAATTCCATAAATAAAGAAACCAAGGTTCACAAAGAACCCGCTTAATATGCTTGACAAAGCTGCTTTTTTATATTTTATTACATCTTTTTTAATCAAAGCTAAAAATGTTACCGGAACAAAAATTACTATTGTTGCCAGACCTATAACCATTAAATCAACAATTTTTGGAAAATTTAAAGCCATTAAAAGAGCAATAATTCCAAAGATAAATGTTGTTATTCGAATTCTTTTTTGAATTTGTTTTTTAGAAGTTTTATGTTTTTTCCACCCGAGGAAATCTTTTACTGCCGAAATAGAAATGATATTTAAAAAGCTGTCGCCAGAAGACATTAATGCCGACAACAATCCCACCACGGCAAAACCAAGTAATCCATTAGTACAATGCTTGTCTAAGAACAAATATGGAATATCCTTTGGATCTAATCCATCTTGCATTGTTATTTTTATTGCCATCCCGACAAGGGGAAAAAGAAAATAAAAAGGAAGCATACCAAGACCGGAAATAATACTGACCCGCTTTGCAGTTTTTTCATTTCTGGATGCCAGAATTCTTTGCCAAATATCCATCCTTACAATTACCGAGGGAGCAAAAAACACCGGAAGCGCCAAAAGAAAAACTATTCCGTAAGATGTTCCATTAAGCATTTCTTTGGGGAGTTCGGACAAAGATTGTAAAGAAACTGTGTCGGCAAGAACTCCCGGAATAAATATCAAAAATATCATTATCAAAATAACAACAAACTGAATCATATCAGTTATTATTACTCCTGATAGTCCTGCAAAAGCAGTATATGAAATTACCACAAGACATGAGATTACAGCAGCGGTTTGAAAGCCAATATCAAAAGAAAATCTCAATAATGACGCCATAGCAACAAATTGAGCTGCAAGAAGAAAGAAGAAAATAAAAATATTTACTCCGCTAACCGTAGAAGAAAACAATTTTGAAAATGAAGAGTTTTGATTTTTGATATATTTCTCGTTAAGAAATTGGGGAAAAGAATAAATATTATTGTTGGCACCAAATCTTCTTATCCGTGGGGCAAAATATGCCAGAATGAAAAATCCAATCACATAGGCCACGCCAATACCCACAGCAGCAAAACCTGATTCGTACCCCATTGCCATTAAACCAAAAGAAGTTCCTCCTCCAACAAATGTTGCAAGTATGGTAAATACCAAAGGAAGTGTTCTTGTTTTGCGATTATTAACAAGATAATTCTCAAGGTCGGTTGACTTAACATGCCTGATAGTTAGATAAATAATTACTATAAGATAGATTATTATCCAAAAGATGAACCAGTTCATTTTTATATGTTTAAAAAATCAAACAAATATAAATCATTTTTTGGCTTTTCAGGGTGGTTTCAATATTGGAATAATGAAGTTGAGGTTTTATTTCTCATATTTCCCGTGTTTCCCAATTTATTTATTTTATGAATTTATAGATAAAATAAGATTCATCAAGTTCTTTAATGATGTTTTTGAATTTGCCAAAAACCCCAAATTATTCAATTAGAATCGAAAAATTAAAACGAATATCTCGATTTTGTCCAAAAATTTAAATCAAAAATTCACAACAAATTTTTGCAGGATCATAAACCACAAAATGATATAGTAAAAGAAGAAACAAAAGTATTAGTAAAACAAAAAACCCCTATCAATTTGATAGGGGTTTTGCGGTGGTACCACCTGGAATTGAACCAGGGACACACGGATTTTCAGTCCGTTGCTCTACCAACTGAGCTATGGTACCAGCATTTTTGAGTTTGCAAATGTACATAAGTTTTTTAAATTGAGAAAAAAAAATTAAATTTATTGAAAATTTCCCTCAAGAGAATTTTTAAAGTATTGTCATTTATACAATTATCTGATTATCTTTGCAGAAAAATTGGAGAACAGGAATTCCTGAACAAATGAAATTAATATTAGATTTTGGAAACACATTATTGAAGATTGCTCTTTTTGAAAAAAAAGACTTGATAAATATTTGGTTTCAGGAAAAACTTCATCCCAATAAACATACAAATTTTATTATCGATTTTATTGCAAAACTTCCAGAAAAACAAAAACCAGATTCAATAATTATTTCTTCGGTTGTAGATATTCCGGTTTCATTAAGTGAATATTTGAATAAGAATTTTACATTTATTGAATTATCTTCAAATATCCCTATCCCGCTTACCAACAAATATAAAACACCAAAAAGTCTTGGTAATGACCGTTTAGCTGCGGTTGTTGGTGCCGGCAATTTATATCCCGGGAAAAACATTCTTGTTATTGAAGCAGGCACATGCATAACTTTTGATTTTTTAAATTCAAAAAACGAATATTTGGGAGGTGCTATATCTCCAGGAATTGAAATGCGATTTAAATCACTGAATAATTTTACTGATAAGCTTCCGTTAGTAAGCAAACGGGAATGTAATAATTTAATTGGTCAGACTACAGAAGAGTCTATTTTATCCGGAATTTTAAATGGAGTTATCGCTGAAATTGATGGTATTATTAATAGCTATTTGAGAAATTATGAAAATTTAACAGTAATTTTAAGCGGTGGAGACATAAAACATTTTGATAAAAGATTAAAAAATAACATCTTTGCAGTCCCAAATTTAGTTTTAGTGGGTTTAAATGTAATTTTAGATTATAATGATAAGCAATAAATTGAAGATTAGATATATTTTTGTAATACTCGTTGTTTTTGGATTTAGCAATTTATCAGCGCAAATCAGAACAAATTCACCATATTCATTATTTGGAATTGGACAAGTAAATAATTCAAATGTTAATGTTGGAAGTTTTGCAATGGGAGGATTAGCATATTCTTTACGAGATCCACTACTTGTTAATGTTGTAAATCCTGCTTCATACACATCATTTGAAATGTCATCTTTTGTTTTTGATGGTGGTTTTAATATGAGCCTTTTAAGCTTAAAAACAAATGAAGTTACTGAAAATAATAATTTGGCTTCCTTAAGTTATTTGACTTTTGGTTTACCGGTTACAAGTTGGTGGAAAAGTAGTTTTGGTTTACTACCTTTCAGCGATGTAGGATATAATATAAGCGAAGATCACCATCTTGAAAATATTGGAAACATTCAATATCTTAACAAAGGCGACGGTGGAATAAATCAAGTATATTGGGGTAATGCTTTTAAAATTGGTAAAAACCTTTCAATTGGTGTTAATGCAAAGTATTTGTTTGGTACAATTGATAAAACACGAGCTATTTCCTTCCCTGATTCAATAAATATTTTAAATACAAATATTCAAAATTCTTTAGTTACTTCTGATTTTTATTTCACTTTTGGATTACAATATGAAAAGCAATTTAAAAAAGATTTTATTTTTGGTGCAGGCTTGATTTACTCCACATCAACAAAAATAAATGCCAGAAAAGAAACTTTAGTACGTTCATATTACGGTAGTCTGAGTAATGTTGAACAATGGAGAGATACAATAAGTTTTATTCCTGATGATAAAGGAAATTATGTTATTCCTGTGAATATTGGTGGTGGAATTTCTTTCCAAAAAAGGGATAAATGGTTAATAGGCGCAGATATTACATGGCAAAAATGGGAGGATTATTCTTCTTTTGGAGTTGATGATTCTTTACAAAATAGTTTAGATGTATCTCTTGGAGGTCAATTTATTCCTGACAAATATAGTATTTTTTCGTATTGGGAAAAAGTAAACTATCGTTTTGGACTAAGGTATTCAGAATCGTATCTGCAACTTTACGAACATCAAATTAATGAACTTGGAATTAGTATTGGAATGGGTTTACCTTTATGGAAAACAAAATCAACATTTAATTTTGGTATAGAATTTGGAACTAAAGGAACTACATTAGATAAATTAATTCAAGAAAATTATATTAGATTTACATTTGGAATTGCATTTTATCAAAATTGGTTTGTAAAAAGAAAATACCAATAGTATTTAAATAAAAAAAATAAAGTGATGGAAAAGAGATTATTATCTATTGTATTAATTCTAATAATTAGTTTTTTTTCGTTTTCTGGATTAAAAGCTCAGGTAACAGAGAAAACAAATAAAATAGATTTAGGACCAAGATATGGGGAAGATAGTATTCTGTGTATAACAAATATTTCTCTTTATAGAGAATTTTATAAACAGTGGAAACAAAGTAAATATAAAAACTGTGCAATAGATGATGCTATTAAACCATGGCGATGGGTTTTCTTTAATTGTCCGCGTGGTACTCAAAATACTTATGTTGATGGTGTAAAAATTGTTAAATATCTTATTAAAAAGGAAAAAGAAAAAGAAAATAAAGATAAATATATTGATACTTTGATGATGGTATATGATCAAAGAATAAAATACTATAACAAGAAAGAAGGAAGTATTCTTGGTCGTAAGGGAGTTGACTTGTTTGGATTAAGAACCAGTGATTTTGAAAAGGCATATAATATTTTTAAAAGATCAGTAGAGTTAGAAGGAAATAAGTCTGCCGGACCTGTTTTGGTTTATTATTTCAGATCAACAATAAAAATGGCAAAGGCAGAATTAATTGACAATCTTGTTATTGTTGAAACGTTTGATATAATAACCGAAATAATTGATTATAACATTAAGAAAAATGAAGGTTTGGGGAAATCTACTGCAAACTGGGAAAATATTAAAGGAAATATTGAACTAAGTTTTGAGCCTTATGCAACTTGTGAAAATCTTTTGGGTATCTTTCAGAAAAAATTTGACGAAAAATCAGATGATTTTGAATTACTGAAAAAAATTATAAAAACACTGGATAAAAAAGATTGTGATGACGATCAATTGTTTTTTGATGCAACTTTAAAACTTTACGAACTTGAGCCATCTCCAATTTCAGCTTATTTAATTGGAAAAATGTTCTTAAAACAAGAGAATTTTACAGAAGCAATTAAATATTTACCGGAAGGAGCAAAACTTGAAGATCCGGAAGATGTTGCTAATAGCTATATTTTACTTGCTGAATCATATCGTAGTTTAAAGAACTATCCAAAATCACGATCATATGCTTTAAAAGCTCTTGAGATTAGACCAAACGAAGGAAGTCCTCTGATTATTATTGGAGATATGTATGCTGCTAGTGCTAGTAAATGTGAAGCTACTGATCTTACAAATGCTGGGAGTTATTTTATTACAAAAAAGGTAGCTTACTGGGTAGCTGTTGATAAATATCAAAGAGCAAAAAAAATAGATCCTTCACTTTCCGGAATTGCAAATAGCAGGATAAAATCATATACAGCGCATTTTCCACCAATCGAAGCAATTTTCTATAATAATCACCAAGAAGGAGATTCATATAAAGTTGGATGTTGGATAAATGAAACTACAACTATGAGAGCAGCAAAATAATTTAAATTGAATATTTTGATCAGGGCAAATTTTGTCAAAATTTTAAGAAATCTTACTAAAAGCATTATCATGATTTTTTTCGTGATAATGCTTTTTGGGTGTAAATCTGATATAAAAAAAATTCAGATTTATGGTGAAATAGATACTTTGCCGGAAATGATTGCAAAAGACATTGAATTTATCAGAAGTGATTCCGGTTTTGTTCAGGCTCTTTTAACCAGTCCTTTAATGAAAAAATATTCAGGTAAAAAGCCGTATGTTGAATTCCCTGACGGTTTTAAAGTTCAGTTTTTTGATTCATTATTAAATGTTAAATCTGTTATAACTGCAAAGTATGGAATTAATCATGAGCAGAAAAAACGAATGGAAGCATTTAAAGATGTTGTTGTTATTAATAACGAAAGAAATGAAACATTAAATACCGAGCATTTAATCTGGGACAAGAGTAAAAAGAAAATATTTTCGGATGTTGCAATAAAAATTACAACAAAAGACGAGGTAATTTATGGCGAAGGATTAGAATCGGACGAAACCTTTAGTAAATACGAAATATTAAAACCTACCGGTGTTTTAAAACTTAAAGAAGAAGATAATGATGGAGAATAAATGTTGGAAAATTATTTTTAATATTTTGAATTTTATAAACAAAGCATAATCCAAAAAGTTTATTAATGAATCCCTGGCTGATAATACTGATATCATTAATTTTTTCCGCCTTTTTTTCAGGTATGGAAATAGCTTTTATTAGCGCTAATAAATTAAAAACAGAGCTTGACAAAAGCCATGGAAAACTCTCTGCTAAAATATTGTCAGGATTCTATAGTTCATCTTCAAATTTTATAGGAACCCTTTTATTAGGTAATAATATTGCCTTGGTGATTTATGGAATTTTTATGGCAAAAATTCTTGAACCCATAATAATTAATTTTCTACCTGAAGCTTTTGCTACTGAATATATTATTTTACTCTTTCAAACCATTATTTCAACATTCTTTATTCTTATTGTAGCAGAATTTATTCCAAAAGTTTTGTTTAGGATAAATCCCAATAAAACAATAAGTATGTTTGCAGTTCCTGTAAAGATAATTTCGTATTTGTTTTTTCCCGTCGTATTAATTTTTATTCAAGCATCAAAAATTACATTTAAGTATTTCTTTAAAGAAAATATATCACAAGAAAAATATGTTTTTTCTCATATTGATTTGGATGAATATGTAAAAGAATTTTCGGGGAATAAAATAACTGAAAATCCTGATAATAAAGAAATACAAATGTTTCAGAATGCAATTGATTTCAGAAATATTAAATTACGTGAATGTATGATACCTCGTACCGAAATCAAAGCTCTTGATAAAAATGTATCAATTGAAGAATTGAACAAAAGCTTTATAAAAACAGGACATTCAAAAATATTGATATATGAAGAATCAATAGATAATATTATTGGTTACACACATTTGTATGACATGTTTAAAAACCCGCAAAGCATTTCATCAATTCTGAAAACAATTATTATTGTTCCTGAAATTATGCTTGCCAATAGAGTTTTATCGATGATGATAAAACAACAAAAAAGTGCAGCATTAGTGGTAGATGAATTTGGTGGCACCTCGGGCATGGTTACATTTGAAGATATTATTGAAGAGATATTTGGCGAAATAGAAGATGAACACGATCATGAGCAGGACGAATATATCGAAAAGAAAATAAGTGATAACGAGTATTTATTTTCAGGAAGACTAGAAATTGATTATTTAAATGATAAATATAATTTTAATTTGCAGGAGTCGGAAGAATTTGAAACTCTTGCCGGATTAATTATTGATTCGGCCGAATGTATTCCTGAAGTTAATTTTGAAATAAAAATTAGAGATTTCCATTTTAAAATATTACAAGCAACTGAAACCAAAATTATTCAGGTGAAGTTAAAAATAGAGAAGCAAGAAGATTAAAAGTATTTTCAAAATCCGATATTCTTTTTCTTCAAATTATAATCTTTTGTCTCAGATTTCAGAATGTTTTTTCTTTGTAAGATAGTGCATTCCTTTAAATTCAGAATATCCAAATTTTGAAAATACTTTTAACGAATCCGGATTATCATCTTCAATCAAACAGGCAATAATTCCAATGCCGAGCTCATTAAATATTTTTTCAAGTTCTTCAAGCAACTGGTTTGCAAGCCCTTTTTTTCTATATTCAGTTTTAACAGCAAGACGATTTACCCATCCTTTCCGGCCATCATTTGTCCCTAAAATAGAACCAACAATTTTGTTATTATCTTCGGCAACAAGAAAATTACAATATCCTTTTTGCAATTCTTTTTCTATGCTTTCCATGCTATCACGACCATTTGGTTTATAAGGCAATTTAGCTTCTTTCCATAATTCAACAATATGATGATAATCTGAAATTACAAATTCTCGGATTTTAATTTTCATCGATGATTTTTTTGATAAAATTAATAATATTTTTATAAAAAAAATACTACCACCCCTAACCCCTCCTAAACATAGGAGGGGAATATGCTTTGCAATCTTTTCAATCTCATTAATTGCCAAATTCTTTAACTTACAACTCCATTATAAAATCTTAATTCACGAAAAAATCAAAAATCAAAAATCAACAAATAATATTTTAACTGCGATTACTCCCCTCCTTCTTCTAAGGAGGGGCTGGGGGTGGTTTTTAAAGATGCTTCGTAATTTTTTTCATTTACAATTTAATTATAAAATCTTAATTCACAAAAAATTCAAAATTCAAAAAACAATATTTTTATCTGCAATTACTCCCCTCCTTTTTCTAAGGAGGGGCTGGGGGCATAGCCGTCAACTTAAGGGGATTTTTGATAAGATTATCATAGGAGTAAGA
>CAYOKJ010000044.1:0-21634 GCA_964404485.1 uncultured Bacteroidales bacterium
GATAATCCTCTTCTGATGTTAGACACAATCACTGAAGGGACGAGAAGGGTATTGTAATTTGCCCGGCTTCAAAAAAATCTAAAAGCTTTTTTGCTGACAAGTTCTGGGGCTGTTTATGGAAAACAACCTGAGCAGATAACACACATTAAAGAATCAGAGGGTTTTCCTCTTGACATTAACAATCCAAATTCAGCCTATGCTGAAGGCAAAAGGCTGGCTGAATTGTATTGCTCAATCTATTCGAAACAGTATAATATTCCAGTAAAAATTGCCAGATGTTTTGCTTTTGTAGGCCCCTATTTACCATTAGACAAGCACTTTGCAATAGGTAATTTTATTTCTGATGTTCTGAAAAATCAAGATATTGTAATCAAAGGAGATGGTACACCGCTAAGATCGTATATGTATGCCTCCGACTTAATTATATGGCTATTAACGATACTTATCAAAGGCGATATTAATTCTCCTTATAACGTTGGCTCTGACAAAGCTATTAGTATTTTAGAATTAGCCAACGAAGTAAATAAATTTCAGTCTTGTGAAAAGAAAGTCAAAGTTTTGGGCTTAAAGAAAGACAAACCAATAGAGCAGTATGTCCCAGATATCCAAAAAACAAAAACTAAGTTTAATTTCGGCGAAGGTATCTCATTGAGGGAGTCTATTTATAAAAGCATTAAATTTAATAAAACTAAAGATACAGATGAAAGTAGCTGATTATATTGCTCAAAAGCTTACTGAACATAACATCACAGAAATATTTATGGTAACAGGAGGTGGAGCCATGCATTTAAATAATGCACTTGGGAATCACGACAAATTAAATTACCATTGTTTTCACCACGAGCAAGCATGTGCAATCGCGGCCGAAGGGTATGCGCGTATAAGTAACAAAATTGCAGTTGTTTTAGTAACAAGTGGTCCCGGAGGAACAAATGCATTAACTGGTGTTCTTGGAAGTTGGGTTGATTCGATCCCAATGTTGGTTATTTCTGGCCAGGTAAAACAAGAAACAACAATCGCAAGCGAGCCTAATTTGAAATTAAGACAACTTGGTGATCAGGAAATAAATATTATTGATATTGTTAATCCAATTGTAAAATATGCACAGACTATTACAGATAAGAATTCTACTCAATTAGAAATTGATAAAGCTATCTTTCTTTCAATTAATGGAAGACCTGGGCCAGTATGGTTAGATATTCCATTAGATATTCAAGGTGCTGATATTAACCTAAAAGAACTATGTCCTTTTATTCCACCACCTGCAATTAAATATAATACAGAGGTTGGAAAAGTATTGGGCTATTTAAAGAAAGCCAAAAGGCCACTAATTATTGCTGGAAATGGTGTTAGATTGGCTTCAGCTGAAGAAGAATTAAGAGTTCTTGTTGAAACTCACAATATTCCTATTGTAACATCAATAACTGGAATAGATTTAATTGAAACAGATCATCCACTTTTTTTTGGAAGACCCGGAATTTTAGGCGAAAGAGCAGCGAATTTTATTATTCAAAATTGCGATCTGTTAATTGTAATTGGCACAAGGCTAAATTTAAGAGTAATTAGTTATAATTGGGAATATTTTGCCAGAGAGGCAAAAAAGGTAGTTATTGACATTGATAAGGCTGAACTTAATAAAAAGACTATAGTACCATATCTAAAAATACATGCTGATGCCAAAGGATTTCTTTCGGATATTAATAAAATTAAAATTGAATTACCAGTTAATAATCAATGGTTAAAATACTGTAATAAGATTAAATTGAAATATCCAACCTTTAACAAAAGTATATTAAAGGATAATCACTTTGTTAGTTCATATTATTTCCCTCGGGTTTTATCTTCGTTAATAAAACCTAATTCAATAATTGTGACAGGAAATGGCACTGCATATACATCAACTTTTCAAACCATAAATATAACTAGGGGTTTAAGAGTTTTTGCTAATGTTGGATGTGCATCTATGGGATATGATTTACCTGCCTCAATAGGGGCTTGTATTGCCAATAATCTTGAAAATGAAGTTGTTTGTATAACAGGCGACGGCAGTATTCAAATGAATATTCAGGAACTCCAGACGATAATTTCTAAAAATCTACCAATCAAAATATTTATGTATAATAATGGCGGTTATCTTTCCATAAGAACTACCCAGAAAGTATATTTTGATGGTAAATATGTTGGTGAAAGTGAAAAAAGCGGAGTCTCATTACCAGATATGAGAAAAATTGCTAAAGCTTATGGATTTAAAACATTTAAAATTTCAAAAAACTCAGAAGTAGAAAACTCTTTACCTGGAATTTTAGCTCTCCAAGGACCTGCTTTCTGTGAAGTGATGCTTGATCCTCACGAAACACTGGGTCCCAAAGTGTCAAGTCAAGTTAATGACGATGGTACAATACTTTCAAAACCATTAGAAGATCTTGCTCCTTTTTTACCTAGGAAAGAATTTCTAGATAATATGTTAATATTACCGATTAACGATTAATCCTATGAAAAATTTATTGTTTTTAGACTTTGATGGAGTAATATTCGATACTATTCAAGAAGCTTATGTAATTTCAAATAAAGTGTATTCTTCTAGTGAAATAGAAATAAATTATACCCTATTTAAAAATTACAGGTATTTAATAGGGCCAGCATGGAATTATAAATATTTAATTGACGCAATTTTAAATTCTAAGCAAGATACAATTTGCGATCATTATTTGAAAAACATCCAATCAGTGCAAAAATCAGATTATGAGGAGTTTGAAGGTAAGTTCTTTGAATATCGAAGCTGGCTCAAGAAACATGATTTCTTAAATTGGAATTCTAATAATAAACCCTATCCTTTCTTTTATGAATTAGTAAAATTTCAAAAAAACTCTTTTGATACTATCATAATCTCTACTAAAGACAAAGAGACAATTTTGGAGATTCTTAATAGTCACAAAATAATCACTATTTCTCCTTCCAGTATATATGGCCATCTCGCTTTTGAAAAATATGGCACTAAATCTGAATTAATCAAGAACTTAATGCTTAAAAAGAAGTCTTCGAATGCCATTTTTATTGATGACATGTATAGTCATTTGAAAAAATGCAATTCAATAGAAAATTTGAAATTAATCCAGGCTGATTGGGGATATTGTGATCCTAATGAAAATTCAGAATATAAAAGAAATATAACTGAAGTGTTGTTTGAAATAAAAAATCACTAATTAAAATTTAAACCTATGAATGTTATTGAAAAGGAAATGATAAATGTTCTTCGCGACTTAAAGGCTAATTTTGGAGTGTTTGAAATTAAAGCTGAATTTGAAGCTGAAGGAAGTAGAATGGAAGAACTCATGAGACTCAAGGATGTTGCCTCAACTGTTGGCTTGCCTATAATATTAAAAATAGGTGGAGCAGAGGCAGTTACAGATATTTATAATGGGATAATTCTTGGTGCTTCTGGTTTAGTTGCGCCAATGGTAGAAACGGAATATGCTGTATTTAAGTATCTGGGCGTTATTAAATCTCTGATACAACCTGATAATAGAGCTGATATTGAATTTGCAATTAACATTGAGACAAGAACATCTTTTCAAAATATCGATAAGATCTTAGCTCTAAAAGATATAAACTATCTCCATTCTATAACATTTGGGAGAAGTGATTTCGCTGGTTCATTAGGATTAAAAAAACAGGATGTTGATTCGAAAGACCTAATGGATTTTGTAGAAAAAGTTGGCATAAAAGCTAAACAAAATGATTTAAAATTTGCTGTAGGAGGAAATATTACTACCAATTCTATAGAACCTCTAAAATCTTTGTTCTATAAAAACCTTTTAGATAAGTACGAAACTAGAAAAGTGGTTTTTCATGCTTCATCATTAGAAAACACTCCTGCTGAAGGTATAAAATTAGCTCTTGAATTTGAACTTTTATGGCTTAAATCAAAACAACGTTTTTATTCAAAAATCAAAGAGGAGGATAAGCATAGAATTCTTGATTTAGAAAAAAGACTTAACAAATAATTCTTATTGCAAAGATCATCATTTTTTTAATAGTCAAAAATTTAAAAGAAGAAGATATTCTATATACATATGATGAGTTAAATACATTATTCTTATAATCTAAAGTATGCTAATTAAAAATACAAACAGCATGAAATTAATAAGCATAGTCACGCCTTGTTTTAATGAAGAAGAAAATATTGAGGAGCTTTATAGAAGAGTAAAAAATGTAATGAGGGGAATATCCGGCTACAACTATGATTATTAGATAATTGATAACTGTTCAACTGATAAAGTTGTTGTACTATTAAAGGCGATAACGAAAAGAGATATCTGAGTAAAAGCAATATTAAATGCCCGTAATTTTGAACATATGCGGTCTCCTTGTTATGGTATGCGAAACCAATAATTCAACGAATTATTTTAAAAAAATTCTAAAATGAAGAAATTAATAAAACGAATATTCCCATTTATATCATTTTTTTGGCACATGTTAATGAAAGCGATTTTTTTTGTTAAAAAACAAATACAGCTAAAAACAGCATTAAAATTTGTTTTATCTGATGATACCCAATTAGGGGAAACGGTCTTTATCATAAAAGAAGATACAGTTGAACAATCCTCTTTTCAGAAAGTTGCCAATCATATTGTTAGTGGCAAAATATCATTTACTTTGCCAGCCATTTATATGAAAAAATACACAGATGCTTTAATCTTCCCGTCCTCTGATTTTATAATAATTCAGGACAAAGCAGTATGGCATAAAAGTAAATATCCTCACTTTACTAAAATTATGCCACTTGATAAAAACCTTATTAAATATAGGGATCGAGTTTTATACATTCAGATGCCTAAAAAAATAATTGAAATAAAGAACGGCTTTTCTCTATGTGGTGTACATTCAAAAGTTTGGGCTCATTTCATAGTTCAATATTTGCCAAAAATTGATTATATCCAAAGGATTATTGACACAACAAGCGATACATTAACAATTATTATTCCCCAATACAAAGATCCTCAGATAAAAGAAATTATTAATACTTTTCTAAAGAATATTGAGGGTTTAACAATAATTGAATTAAAAGATGACGAAGCTGCAAAATGTAAATGTTTGTATTATGTAGAAAATACATCCGTATTATCCGACCATGCTTCTTATATTTGCCCTTCTGATTTGATTATTCCCAAATTTGTTTTATCCTTTTTAAAAGACAAATTTATTTGCAATCAGAACCTTTTCCCTTCAATTAAAAATAGAAAAACTACTCCATACCGTAAATTATTTATTAATAGAGGTGTCTCTGCCCTTTCCCCACTTGGAGATACCAAAAATATGAAAAACATAAGTGAAATAGAACAGTACTTTAAGGAAGAAGGATTTGAATTTATTTCTCCTCATGAATATTCAATAGATGCAAAGAGAAATCTTTTCCACGAGGCTTTGTATATAGTCGGTCCGGCTTCAAGTGGTTTTATCAATATGATTTTTAGCCAGCCAGATACTAAAGTTCTCATGTTTATAAACTTTCAAAGGGTTTATGATTTATATGGATCAATTTTAGCGGATAATTTTGATATTGACCTACACGCTTTAACTGGTAATGATACACATCCTTCAGATATACACAGCTCTTATTCTATTTCACTTGAAAAAGTAATAAGTGCTTATAAAAATTTGGTTGATTAATATATTGTTGAGTTTTAAGAATGAAGAATAATCAAACCTCTTATCAACATATAATGAAAGCAACCTCTATTTTTGGTGGTGTACAGGTTTTTAATATTTTAATCGCAATAATCAGATCAAAATTTATTGCAGTTTTATTAGGCCCTACAGGTATGGGTATTTCGGGGCTCCTAAATTCAAGTATTGGACTAATATCCAGCATTACAAATTTTGGTTTGCATACAAGTGCGGTTAAGAATATTGCCGAGGCCAATGGCAGCGGAGATACTATACGGATTGCAACCATTGTTGGAGTATTTCGGAAATTGATTTGGATTACCGGATTATTAGGCGCTATATTAATGTTGATTCTGGCAAGCAGACTTAGTGATTATACTTTTGGAAACCGGGATTATACATTTGCTTTTATATGGTTAGCTATATCCCTTTTGTTAAATCAGATTAGCAGCGGTCAAAAGGTGTTATTACAAGGCATGCGTCGCATTAAGCTAATGGCCAAGGCTAGTCTTATTGCTTCCACCCTTGGTTTATTTATTACCATTCCTATTTATTACTATTGGGGCTTGGATGGTATCGTGCCAAACATCATTTTAACATCATGCCTAACTTTACTTGTTTTCTACTTTTTTTCGAGGAAGGTAAAAATTGATAAAATTGCGATTAGTTTAAGAACCACTATGTATGAAGGTAAAGGTATGCTGGTAATGGGCTTCTTTATCGGACTTACAGCCATAATGGATCAAATAGTTGAATACGCGACAAGAATATTTATTAGTAACCAGGGAGGCGTTGATGAAGTAGGCTTATTTAATGCAGGATTTGTAATTGTAAATACCTATGTAGGCATGATATTCGCTGCAATGATGACTGACTATTACCCACGCTTATCAGCAGTTGCTCATGATAATAAAGCGTCAGGTGTAGTCATTAATCAACAAGCTGAAATTGCAGTTTTGATATTAGCTCCAATGGTTATTCTCTTTTTGGTTTTCATCAAAGTCATAGTGATAGCTTTGTATTCTGAAAAGTTTATATCAATTGATAAAATGATTTACTGGGCTATGTTGGGAGTTTTATTTAAAGCTTTAAACTGGTCCATTGGCATTATTGTATTGGCAAAAGGAGCGACTAAATTATACTTATTTACATATATTATTGCTGTAATAATTGTTTTAAGTACCAATATTGGGGGTTATTACTATTTCGGTCTTGAAGGATTAGGAATTGCATTCTTAGTTACCAACTTTTTGTTAACATTATCTGGAATTGTAATTTGCGGACACCTTTATGCTTTTGTATTAAGTCCAGAATTAATTAAAGTATTTGGAATTCAATTCTTGTTGAGTTTATCGTGTTTTATTGTTATGCTTATTTCCAATAGTCCGCTAAACTATTTTATTGGAATTATTTTGTTTCTAACTTCCTTTTTTTATTCTTTCAAGGAATTGGATAAAAGAATTGGGATTAAACCTATTATTATTAGTATTAAAAATCGATTTAAACGTCAATAGAAATATGCATTCACATAAGGATATTTGCATCATCAATCTACCTAAAATTGAAGACCCTCGTGGGAATCTCTCTTTTATTGAAGAAAAAAAACATATCCCTTTTAAAATTGAACGTGCTTATTGGATATATGATGTTCCCGGCGGGCAAATGCGTGGAGGGCATGCATTTAAAAAACAGGAGGAATTTATTATCGCACTATCTGGTAGTTTTATTATACTAGTGGATGATGGAAAAGAACAAAAAAGATTTACATTAAACCGTTCATACAATGGCTTGTATATCCCAGCTGGATTATGGCGACAGATGGAAAACTTTTCTACCAACTCTTTAGCTATGGTTCTTAGTTCAACACATTATTCAGAAGATGATTACATTAGGGAATATTCTGACTTTATGAAATTTAAAGAGTTATGAAAAATTCGAGTGTTTATGATTGTCCTGTTCTTCCTCTACGCAAGATTCACAACCGAGCTGGAAATATTACGATTCTGGAAGGAAAAGAAAATATGCCATTTTCAATTAAAAGGGTTTATTATCTGTACGACATCCCCAGTGGGGAAAATCGTGGTGGACATGGCCATAAGGCGCTGCAACAATTAATTGTTGCTGCTAGCGGATCTTTTAATGTAATGCTGGATGATGGGAAAAATAAAAAAATAGTGACTTTAAACAGACCAGATTATGGCCTAATGGTTATTCCTGGAATCTGGAGAGAGTTGATGGAGTTTTCATCTGGAGCTATTTGTTTAGTTTTGGCTTCAGAAGTTTTTGATGAACAAGATTATATAAGAAATTACGCAGATTTTATCAATTCAAAATAATTATTATGTTAATCGAAATTTCAGGAGAATCATACAAAAATCATTTTCTTAAAGAGCAGCCCCCTTTTCTAAGACTGCAATTTGTTGAATTGAATAGTTACAAAGTTGAAAGAATAGTATTTTTATTACGAGACACTAAAAAGCCTTCAATTGGTTTAATTGCAGGCATTAAAGATGGGATGGTATTATCACCTTTTTCTGCACCTTTCGGTGGCTTCAATTATAGCCATGAAAATATATATATAAATGAAATAGAATCTTTTACCGAAGACCTTAAAACGTATATTTTTGAAATGAATTATAGAAAGGTATCTGTAACCTTTCCTCCTTCCATTTATGGCGGTTCTTTCAATTCGAAAATGATTAACGTCCTGAAAAGAAAAAATTTCAAGATGCAAATACCAGATTTAACTAATTGGGTTGACTTAAAGAACTTCGAAGGCAAGTTTTTGCAAAAGAATAGCAGAGAATACTACAATCAGGCACTTAAAAATAAATTAACTTTCAAGGAACTATTAAATATAAACGAAAAAAAGCATGCTTACGAATTGATTGTAGAGAATAGGAGAAAATTTGGTAGACCAATATATATGAGGTTTGAAGATTTAATCAATACAAGTCAATTATGGCCAGTTGATTTTTATGGCGTATATAGTTCGGAAAATATTCTGATTGCCTCGGGAATCTTTTATCAATTAACTGATAAGATAGCTTTTGCAGTATTTTGGGGAGATAATGAGATTGGAAGACCGTTGAGGGCAATGGACTTTCTTAGTTTTACCCTCTGGAGTCATTATAAAAACAAGGGTTTTTCGTATGTTGATCTTGGTGTTTCTACCGAAAATGGAGGGGTGCCAAATGAAGGGTTGTTAAGATTTAAGGAAACCCATGAATCTAAAACGGAGTTAAAATATACGCTGGTGTGGGAGCCAGATTCAGAATAATTTAAATACTTATTTATGTTTGTTATTAATCCGGACGCCTACAGCCTTCCTGCATATAGAATCGGTCCCTTTACTACAAGAGATCTAAGATTAAATCATCTTTTAGACAATAAAACTGATATCAAAGAAAGTATTATAAATGATTACTTTCAAAATAGATTTGGGTCAGATTATAGCATCACAATTAATGGCAGAGAAGCAATATCATTGGCTTTGGATTCCTATAATCTGAAAAAAGATGATTTGATAACAATACTTACTACAAGCCAAAATTTTTACATTAGTAGTTGTGTAACAAAAGAAATTGAAAAGTTTTGCCAATGGAACAGGGAAATCGTTGCAGAAACAAAATTAATCTTTGTAAATCATGAATTTGGGTATATTTATCCTGACATGGATTATTTGGTTTCGAAGGGACTTCCAATAATAGAGGATTGTTGTACGATATTTTTTAGTGAGAATTTGAATAAAAAAGTTGGTAAATATGGTGATTTTGCTGTGTATAGTTTCCCAAAGTTTTTTCCGATTCAAATAGGGGGGTTGCTAGTTAATAATACGAAAAGACCATTACAAAGTTCGTCTTTGGTTAATCTAAAAACAAAACACTACATTCAAAAAGTACTTAGCCATTATAACGGACAATTAGATGATCTTTTACAAAAAAGGAAGGAGTTGTTTGATTATGGTATTAAACGATTCAGTCGCTTGGGATTTACGGAACAATTTGAAAGGGATAAACATACTGTCCCATCCGCTATGATGTTGAATAATAATGGTATTATCAAGGATTTGACAGCTTTTAAAACAAACTTGTGGGACAACGGTATACAATCAAGTATATTTTATGGAGAAGATGCTTTCTTTATTCCTAGTCATCAGAATCTTACTAAAACTGATGTAAATTATTTCTTTGAAGTTATTAAGTCATTCATAAAATCACAGTTATGATTCTATCAAATATTCACCTTGAAAAGAATGTAGATATTGACAAAACCTCAAGTGTCAATAATGTAATCATTGGTAAAAATACTCGTATTGCGTCTAATGTAAGGGTATTTGGAGCCGTAGATCATCTCTTGGAGGTCGGAGAATCTTGCTATATAGGTCCGGGATCTGTTTTGGAGGGATACAATGCAAAAGTTGTTATTGGATCTTTTGTTAGTTTTGCACAAAACATTAACCTGATGAGCGGATCAGGGCCAAATGCATCTGAGTTGCTGCAAAGAATATTCCCTTTAATCAAGGGGGAAGTGCATATAGGAAATCATTCGTGGATTGGAGCGAGTGTTATCATTATGCCAGGCATAAAATTGGGAAATTTTTGCATTGTTGCCGCCAACAGCTTTGTGAACAATTCTTTTCCTGAATATTCAATTATTGGAGGTAATCCTGCAAAAATAATCAGGAAGCTAACTGAAGAAGAAATCAATAAACTACAATAATTATGATCAAATTTCTCGACCTTAAAGCAATAAATAATAGTTTCGAACCTAAATTGACTCAAGCAATAAAAAGAGTGCTAGATTCCGGCTTGTATTTATTAGGTAACGAAGTAAAATCATTTGAACTAGAATATTCTGAATACATCGGGACAAATCATTGTATTGGAGTGGCCAGCGGTTTAGATGCTTTGCGTTTGATTATGAAAGCTTATATTGAAATGGGAGTGATGAAGGTGGGTGATGAAATTATTGTTCCAGCTAATACATTCATTGCTTCAATTCTTGCTATTACTGATAATCGTTTAGTGCCTATATTCATTGAACCCGAGATTAACACCTACAATATTGATCCCTCTAAAATTGAAGAGAAAATAACCCAACGAACCAAAGGAATCATGATTGTTCATTTGTATGGTCAAAATTCCATGCATCCTGAAATTCAACGATTGGTTAATAAATACAAATTGAAATTAATTGAAGATAATGCACAAGCAGCAGGTGCTTATTATGGACAACGACGAACTGGGAGTTTAGGAAATGCTGCAGGACATAGTTTTTATCCAGGTAAAAATCTCGGTTGTTTAGGGGATGGTGGAGCTGTAACCACAAATAATGATGAATTGGCTTTTATTATTCGCGCGCTGGCAAACTATGGTTCGAACAAAAAATATGTATTCGATTATCAAGGATTTAATTCACGCCTTGACGAAATACAAGCTGCCATTTTAAGAACTAAACTAATTCGTCTTGATGCAGATAATCAATATCGAAGAGAAATTGCCAACTACTATCTTGCTAATATAAATCATCCAGATATTATTTTGCCAATTCAATACTCTAACCTTGAACATGTTTGGCATCTCTTTGTCATTCGCACACAACTTCGCGATCAATTACAACAATACCTAACTGAAAACGGTATTCAAACACTAATCCATTATCCTATTCCGCCCCATAAACAAAAAGCCTTCAAAGAATGGAAAGTTCTGAGTTTGCCGATCACCGAGATTATCCACAATGAAGTCTTGAGTTTGCCGATTAGTCCGGTTATGAATCAATCCGAAATAAATAATGTTATAAGCAAATTAAATGTGTTTGGATCATAAGAGAACTTGATTAAAAGGAATAATTTAATGAAAAATATTTTATGTTTGATATGGATATAAAAAAGATAGTTCATATCTGTAATTGAAAAAGAGTATTTAAAAACCCATTAACTTATTTAAGGTCGAGACAACAACATAATTGAAAGTATTACGATAACAATAGTTACAAAAAAAGGCACATTATAATATGGACTTTCAAGCAAGGTTTTATTAGCATAAAGGTTAAATCAATGAGTTATCAAAACATAAACTCGGAATGTACTAAAGGCCAAGAATTTGGTTAGAATATAATAAAAGCACAAAATATGCATTCACAAGTAAAAAGGAATAACGCAAAAATAGGGCCATTAGTCTCAGTTATAGTCCCTTCCTATAACCATGAAAGGTATATTAAAGAGTGCATAGAAAATATTATTAATCAGACCTACAAAAAATTTGAACTAATTGTAATTGATGATGGATCAAAGGATAATAGTATCGTAATTTTAAACGATTTAAAATCAAAATATAATTTCACATTAGTATTTCAAGAAAATCATGGAGTTTCGTACACATTAAATAGGGGAATCAAAGAATTCTCGTCAGGGAAATACATAACGTTTTGTGCATCTGATGATTATTGGAGCCTTGACAAAATTGAGAAACAAGTCAATTTCATGGAAGCCAACCAATTTTATCCAATGTGTTATGGTAAAAATTATTATATCGATGAATCTTCTAATATATTAGAAGGGCATAATGTAAACAACCGATTATTAAAAGGAGGATATATATTCAACGAAATATTCCTTTTTAAAATTCATCCCCCGGTAAATTATATGTATCAAGCTGCTATTTTTAACGAAGTTGGTAATTACAAAGAGGGTATATTTGCCGAGGACTACTTTATGAATTTACAGATAACTTCAAAATATTGTATCGGTTTTATCAATGATTATCTCGGCTATTATCGCCTTACAGATCAGAATTTGAAAGTAATAAGATACGATAAAGTTAATAATTCACATCTAATGGCTATCGAGTTGTTTAAACATCACCACCTATATAAAAAAGCAAGATTGATGGTTTATCTTAGAAAATATGTTGGTTTTTCCGGATTTACTGATTATAAAATAAAGGCTTTAAAATATTTATTCAAATCATTCCCTCTTTGCTTAAATAAAATATTTTTAGTCGCGACTTTTAATCTGTTTTTTAAATGGAAACGCTAATTATTTCTATTTTAATCTTATTCTAAAATCCAGAATTAATACATTTTATTATGCGAATATTTAAGTACATTTTATTGGTCGCATTATTATATATTTATTTTTATAATCCTATTTTTCAAATTTTGAGCTTTGGTCTTATAAAGATTATATTAATTATATCTTTTCTTTACATAGCCATTTCTGGGTTTTTACCTCGCTTTTTAAAAATATTTAAAAAGGAAATAATCCTTACCTCAATTCTTATTTTCTATTCTTTACTGATTACTGTATTTGGAGATAACTCATTAATTATACCTTATATTCATCTAATTTGGTTTCTGGAATGCTTTTTAATCCCAACTTTCATATTTCTTGTTTTTAAAGATTTTTTTAATTCACTATCATTTGAAGCAATTGTTGTACAAGTTGGATTCTTCGCAGCTCTAATTACTTTTTTCTTATTCCTTAATCCAGAAACGAATTTTTTTATTCGTAATTCTGTTATAATGGAATCGTTGGATAATAGGAATGGTGATACATATTTTAGAGGATTTACTCTTGCTGAAAATTCAACATATGGTTACGGTATTGTTCAGGGATTAGTATTGTCAATATGCTTATTTTCAATGCATAAAAATAAAAAATATCTACTCCCCATTTTTTTTTTATTTGTTTCGATCATCTTTAATGCAAGAATCGGACTCGCCCCTGTTTTAATATCACTATTCATCATGATTATATACAAACATATTAAAATCAGAAATCTTGCAATTATTTCTTCAATGATGATATTTCTTTATTGGTTTCTCCAAAATTCATCATTTGCAGAACAAAATGAAGCTTCTTTAAAATGGTCATTAGATTTTTTTAGTGACACTCAAGATTTCGTAACCGGAAAAGATTACAGTCCTAGTTCAAACTATCAATATTTATTTTCGGGATCTATGATTTTCTTTCCTCCTGATTTTTTAGGGCTAATATTTGGCACAGGTGAGAATATATTGTTTAGTAGAGTTCATCATTCAGATATTGGATATGTTAATCAAATCTACTATGGTGGCATTACATATTTGCTTATAATGTTTGTATTTTTATGGAAGATGTTTAAAAGGAATTATTATAACACAGCAAGTAAGCTTTTAGCTATAGTGTTTTTTTTAGTTCTTCCTGTCGCAAATTATAAAGGGATTGCTTTTTTTGTTCCTTCAGGTTTTTTTAGGCTTATTACTCTTTTCTATGTATTCTCTATTTTTAGGACAAAAGGAATAATAGGTGGCATATTCATCCAGAACCGCAAAAAATTATTAAAATGAAAGTTAAATGAACAATATAGAAAAATATAGTTGTGTGATTTGTGATTTTAGTGACATGGAAAAATGCGGATTACATTATGATCGAAGAAAGGCCGTAAAAGGTTCTTGGAATTTATATAAATGTAAGCAATGTGGAGTTATTGCACTATATCCTTCACCAACCGAAGAGGAACTAATTAAATATTATTCAGTTTATTCGCATAACAAAACAGTTACTTTTAGAACTCGTTTCGGTTCTCGCTATCCAATGCTAAGAAGAATATATCACTGGATTTCTGGAGATGTTGATCCTCAAGATTTCATTAGGCCAAAAAAAGATTTTACAATCTTGGATTATGGCTGTGGAGAGGCTGGATACCTTTTTGATTTCTACCAACAGGGGATAAGAATTTCTGGTGCTGAAATCTCATTAGAAATAGTCAAAATTTGCCAGAAAGCAGGGCTCGATGTGCATCAAGTAATTAGTCCAGACAACATTCCATTTGGGAATGATGCATTCGACGTTGTTTATCTTATGCAGGTATTTGAGCACTTGCGTAATCCTCATGTTTTTTTGGATGAACTTTATCGAGTCTTAAAACCTGATGGTTTCCTCTTCATGGCTATGCCAAACAGTAAGAGTGTATGGAAAAAACTATTTGGCAAAAATTGGGTGAGTGGATGGTTTGCACCATTCCATTTGTTTCACTATAACGAAAAAACTTTAAGATATTTGGCTCAACAACATGGCTTTGAAGTTATGAAAACTTGGAGTCGTACGCCTGAATCGTGGTTTCGTCTGAACATTAAAGCATATTTTAATCCAAATGAGACAAGATTAGAAGAATATCGAAGTATAGTTGATTCAGTTTTTATACGTATTCCACTAATGATACTACTTCGAATAGTAGAGTTATTCATTCCACAAAATGATTGCCTTGTAATTAAGATGGGGAAACGAAAAGTGTAAATTCTCAATTACGTTATAAGAGACATTTCACAAAATGGCTGTTTAGCATACATTGAAAAATAATTGCAAATAAAATAAATAATTAGGATGATCAAAAATATTGCTGTTCTTCTTACTTGTCATAATAGAAAAGATAAAACTATATACTGTTTACATAATCTGCTTAAAGCTTATAAAACGGTTCAGAATAGTATAAAAATAAAAGTCTATTTAACTGATGATGGTTCATCTGATAGCACCAGTGAGTATGTAAAAAAATTATACCCTGAAACAGTTATACTAAAAGGAGATGGAAATCTTTTTTGGGCAGGAGGGATGAGAAACTCATGGAAAGAAGCTTTGAAAAATAATCATGATAGTTTTTTATTAATAAATGATGATACATATGTTACTGAAAATCTTTTTGATGAATTGTTAATAACACATAATTATTCGATAAGTCATTATAAACAATCAGGTATCTACATTGGATCTACACGTGGAGTTGAAAATAGTAAACTTACCTATGGTGGAGCAATTATTAAAAACAAATATTTATTTAGTTACAATAAATTGCCACCAAATGGAAGAATTCAAGAATGTGATTTGGGAAATGCAAATATCATGCTTGTGACATTTGATGTGGTTGATAAAATAGGTATTATAGATAATGGGTATATTCATTCCGTTGCAGATTATGATTATACTTTGGAAGCAAATAGAATGAATATCCCAGTCCTAATACTACCAAATTTTTGCGGTGTTTGTGACAATGATAAAATAAATAAATATGATTTATTTAACCAGCTTTCATTTAAAAAGAGAATTAAATATTTAATTAGCCCAACTGGATTAGCATTTCATGATAATTTAAGATTAATGAAAAGAAATTTCCTATATAGGTTGCCATTTGTTTTTTCAGCAGGAATTATTAAAACAGTTTTACCTAAAGTTTATTCTAATTTAAATAAGAAGTTTAGGTATTAGTAATGTTTCGTCTATCGATTTTGATTAATTATTAATAATCCCTTAGATTATAACATAATCTTAATATGATTAAAATAGCCATAATTGTAACTAAAATAGATAAGTATAGAATCGAATTTTACCAAATGTTAAGTAAAAGTTTTAATATTGATATTTTTACATTTCAAAAAAAAGAAGATGCTGTAACACAGGGTTTCTTTATTACCAATCAGATGCCTAATATTCAACTAAAATCAATTTTTATAGGCCGATTTTTGATATATAATATAATGCCATTTATTAATAGAAAGTACAAATATATTGTGGTGCTTGGTAATGTTTGGCACATCAGTACTTGGATTCTGCTATTTATTGGAAGAATTACCGGAGTTAAATTAATCGTATGGGGGCATGGTATTTCAATGAAGAGATATATTGCAGAATCTAATAATCTTCCCTGGATAAGGATTTGCATGTATAAATTGGCTTATGGAGCTTGGTTTTATACAGAAATGGAATTGAATATTTATAAAAAAAAAATGAGCAGGTTAATTGGTGTTAGTTTGAATAATACTATTTCTGAAGTTGCCAAAATTGTTGGTTTGGATGTGTTTAGTAATGTTGATAAAAAATATTTGAAGAATAAATATCAAATAAACACTAAATATAATCTAATAATATGTACACGCTTTGAAAGTACAATGCGTAAATCGAATGAACTACTTCATGTGGTAAAGAATATTAGTAAAGATTGGGGATTAATAATTATTGGTGATGGTAAATTAAAACCTGATTTTACGAAAGTAAAGAATGTTTATGATTTTGGTAGTGTTTATGACAGGAAAATCAAGACTGATCTATTCCTTATAGCCGATCTATATATTCAATTGGGTCATATTGGTTTGTCTATTGTAGAAGCATTTGCCTATAAATTACCTATTATAACATTAAAAAGATCAGAAACAATTCACCATTCTATGGAATATAATTATATTATCAATCAAAAAAATGGATTTATCTGCGAAAATGTATTGGAAGTTATTGATAAAATCAACTTATTAGATAAAGAACTCCTTAGTAAAATGGGGAAAAATGCATTTGAATTTGTTTGTAATAATTTAAGCATGAATAATATGTGTGAAAAAGCTATTAGTCTAATGAAATAATTATAAAATGAAAAATAACACTAAAATACTAGACTGCACACTGCGGGACGGTGGTTACATGAACAATTGGGAATTTTCTACAGAAATAACAAAAGAAATAATAAAATCATTAATAAAATCACGTGTTGAAATTATTGAATGTGGATTTGTCAGTCAAGTAAAAGGAAAAGATAAAGATTCAACTCAATTCAAAAATTTAAGGCAAGTAAATGACCTGCTTAAGTCTTTGAAAGTAGATTTGTCCGACACCAATTTTTGTGTAATGATTAACAAAGGTGATTTTGATTTGAATACCCTACCATCTTATAATCCTAAAAATGATATTGTTACTGGTATAAGGCTTGCTTTCCATAAAAAGGATTGGAGAGAGTCATTGAATGATATTAGTTTATTGATTTCAAAAGGATACCATGTTTATATTCAGGCAATGGTTACACTTTCTTATACTGATATTGAGATTCTTGAAATGATATCAGAGCTAAACAAGCTTGATATTTATGCTATGTATATTGTAGATAGTTTTGGAGCAATGTTTGGTGATGATTTTATGCGCCTTCATTATTTGTTTGAAAATAATTTAAAAGATAATATTTGTTTAGGATATCATTCCCATAACAATCTACAGTTAGCTTATTCAAATGCAATTAATTTTATTCAAATAAAGGAAACTAATCGTAAAATAATTATTGATTCGTCTATACATGGAATGGGTAGAGGGGCTGGTAATTTAACCACTGAATTATTGGCTGACTATTTAAATAAGAAAAAATCTACTAATTATAATATAATTCCATTATTGGAGACTATCGATAAGTATCTTGAAGTAATTTATAGAGAAAACTATTGGGGTTATTCAATCGCTCATTTTCTTTCTGCTTCCTTTGGTTGTCATCCTAATTATTCTACATTTCTTGTTAACACAAAATCCCTTTCTATTGTAGATATGCAAAAGATACTTAGTCTTTTAGACAATGGAGAGCGAAAAAATTTCGCAAAACCAAGGATTGAGGAATTGTACATTAATTATAAATCGAAGAAAAGATTAAGTATAAATTTTAATTCGAACTTTTTTGAAAAACAAAAAATTTTAATAATTGCACCTGGTCCAAATAGTGAAAATCAAAAAGAAAAAGTAAATAAATTAATTAAGTCCATTTCACCAATCATTATTGCAGTAAATCACATTCCTCAAAAATATACACCTAATTATTATTTCTTCAGTAACCAAAAAAGATTTGATAAGTTTAAATCTAAAATAAATACAAACAATATTATTGTAACAACAAATATTCAGGTTGATACGGTGATTGACTCATTTAAAGTAGTTGATTATCATGATTTAGTAGTAATGACTAGTAATAAGAATGACAATGCAACCATCTTATTATTAAATTTACTAATTAATCAAGGTATAAAAGAGGTTAACGTTGCAGGTATGGATGGTTATAATATTGAAGGGGGAAATTATAATTATAATGAGTCTGATCGGGTTGTAGAAAAGAAAATTCTCATTCATAATAATGAAAAGGTTGAAACCTCATTGAAAGAGATTCAAAAAAAGATATCCTTAAATTTTATAACAGACTCCATTTTTAATAAATAATTTTTATATGGACAAGAAAATAATAGGGATAATACCCGCAAGATATAAATCAACTAGATTTCCTGGGAAACCTTTGGTTAAACTATTGGGAAAACCTATGATTATTTGGGTAGCCGAATTATCAAGTAAAGCTCTTGGCAAAGAAAATGTTTATGTGGCCACAGAAGATGAAAGAATTAGAAAAGTTGTTGAAGATGAAGGTTATCAAACAATAATGACATCTGATAAACATCAAACTGGAACAGACAGAATGGCTGAGGTGGCACATAAAATACTTGCAGATGTTTATATTAATATTCAAGGAGATGAACCTACAATAAATCCAGAAGTAATCCAAAGTGTTGCAAAGATGAAACTTAAGAATCCTGATTTCATTATTAATGCAATGGCCAAGTTAAGTTCTAACGAAGATCCTCATAATATTAATATTCCCAAGGTTATTACAAATGAAAATAATGACATGATTTATATGTCGAGATTAGCTATACCGGGATTCAAAAGTATTGAAAACAAACCTTCTGAATACTACAAACAAGTTAGTATTTATGCTTTTAGTAGAGAGCAGTTATTAATGTTTGGTGAATTTGGTAGGAAAAGCACAATTGAAAGAGCAGAAGACATAGAGATTCTTAGATATTTGGATTTGGGAGTGAAAGTAAAAATGATTGAAGTAGAAGGAAATTCTTACGCTGTGGATGTTGAGGAAGATATTGTTATTGTTGAAAACAGATTAAAAGAAATACATAATTTGTAATGAAAAAAGTAATAACTTTTGGGGAGATTATGCTCCGCTTATCCCCATCCGAAAAGGGAGAAAGACTAACTCAGGCTACCCAATTCAGGATAGAGCCGGGTGGTAGCGAATCCAATGTTGCTATAGCTTTAAGTAATCTTGGTCAATCAACCCGATTTATTACCAGACTTCCTGATAATCCACTTTCAAATAAAATTTTACAAAACCTTAAACAATTTGACGTTGACACATCGGAGATAGTTTTGGGAGGTGAAAAACTTGGCATTTATTGGACAGAAAATGGGATAGGTCCAAGAAACTCGTTTGTTATTTACGATCGTGATCACACCTCATTTAGCGAAATGAATATAACTGATTTTGAATGGGGAACCATTTTTAATGAGAGTTCTTGGTTTCATTTTTCTGGTATTTCCCCAGCAATATCTAAAGAGGTATATGATGTCCTACTTGATGCAGTTTCAATGATAAATATTCCTTATTCTGTTGATTTAAACTATAGGGCTAAACTCTGGAATTGGATTAATAATGACCCCTCATTAATTAATGAGTATATGAGTTTGTTGTGTCAAAAAGCAACTCTTATCGCAGGCAATGAAAGTGATTTCCAAGACGTGTTTGATATTAAAGTGAGTGGAACCTCTCAAGAAGAGGTCTTAGAGCAAATATCTTTGAAGTGTTTTGAACGATTCCCAAATTTAAAATACATTTCAATTAGTAATCGTGAAGCCATATCAGCCTCTTCCAATATTTGGAACGGTTTGCTTTTTGTTAAGGAGAATAATCCAGCCAAATACACTGGAATAAAATACAAACTGGAACCAATTGCTGATAGAGTGGGTACAGGAGATAGTTTTGTCGCTGGAATCATTTATGGTTTATTGAACAAGCAAAAATACACTTACAAGGAAATTGTTGATTTTGCTACAACGTTAGCCGCACTAAATCATACAACTTTAGGGGATGCTTCAAGATTTACTGCAAAAGAGGTTTGGAAGGTTATTGAAAATAATGGAACAGGACGTATAATCAGATAAATTTAACATATTATGGATAAAACTTTTCTAGTAACAGGGGCAGCAGGATTTATTGGAAGTTCTTTGGCTCGCAATTTAATCAATAATGGAAATAAAGTTATTACTATTGATAATCTTTCAACAGGTTATGAAACTGCTATACCAGAAGGAGTAGGGTTTTATAAGGGAAATTGTCAGGACTATAATATTGTAAAACAATTAGAAAAATATTCATTTGATGCAATATTTCATATTGCCGGGCAAAGTTCAGGTGAAATAAGTTTTGATGACCCTGTTTATGATTTGCAAACTAATGCACAATCAACACTTCTTTTATTAAAACTTGCCCTAAAAACAAATTGCAAAAAATTTATTTATGCTTCTACCATGTCAGTATATGGAGACCAGTTAGACACTAAAGTTAATGAATCTGCCATTTTAAAACCAAAGTCATTTTATGGTGTAGGAAAAATAGCTAGTGAACATTATTTGAGAATATATCAGCAATATGGTATTGACTGTACTGCCTTAAGACTATTTAATGTGTATGGACCTGGTCAAAATTTACAAAACCTAAGACAAGGGATGGTAAGCATCTTTTTAACTATGGCATTAAAAGACAAAAGGATACTTGTTAAGGGGGATAAGAATAGATTTCGAGATTTCATATATATTGACGATGTTTTAGAAGCGTTTAAAAAAGCTCTAAACAATAAATTTCCTGAATTCAAGGTGTATAATGTTTGTTCTGGAATAAGTACAACTATTGAGAATTTGATAAGTTCTATTCTGAGCAATATAGATCATAAAGTTTTGATTGAATATTCGGGCTCCACTCTAGGTGACCAATTTGGAATATATGGCAATAATTCACTTATACAGGAAGAATTAGGTTGGGAGCCAAAATATAATTTGGAAGTTGGTTTAAAAAACATGGTGAATTGGGCAATTAATAATATCTAAATATATATCAAATACATTTAACATTGACAGAAGCGCTCTTCTATATAAGGAAAGATAAACAAACAGAATTAGTCTGTTGTAAAATATCAAACGATGAAATTGAGATAGTAAACATGGTAATTACTAATAATAATGAAATAATAAACTATGATTTAATTTCTCAAGTAAGTGAAATTGAATTTGAAAAGACAAATGATTTCGAAAATGAATTGTTCTTCCATTATTACATTAAATATATTACTC
>CAYOKJ010000045.1:0-21438 GCA_964404485.1 uncultured Bacteroidales bacterium
AGTAACGAGAGATTAGGTTTTTCGATAAAATAAACCAATCCAAGAAAAGCAAAAAGAAAAACTGTATGAAGCAATAATTTCACCGGAAGGTATTGTAAGTTCAATATCCTGCTAAAGAAATACAAAACAAAAGCAGCACTGAGATAAATAAATATTCTTTTGAGATTATATTTAATGGGGTAATATTTTTGTCCAAGAAAATAAGAAATTATCATCATTAAAGCATAACACGAAAAAGTTGCCCATGCAGAGCCAACATATCCCATTAATGGAATAAGATAAATATTTAACAAAACAGTTATTAGCATTCCAAATACTGCCATAAAAGCACCATATTTTGTTTTATTGGTTAACTTAAACCAAACAGATAAGTTATAATAAATCCCAAGAAATAAATTTGCAGTAAGCAAAATTGGAATTACTGCTGCCCCTTCACGAAAATCCTTTCCTATAAAATATATGATAATATCAATATAAAGCATAGTTCCAAGAAAAATAAGTGCTACAGTAATAACAAAATAATTCATAACTTCAGCATAAGTATTCTTTGCATTTTTTAGTTTCGCCTGACTGAAAAAGAAAGGTTCGGCGGCATATCTGAATGCTTGAATAAACAAAGACATTAAAATTGCAATTTTATAACATGCTGAATAAATTCCGAGTTGCTGTTCTGCTATATTTTCCGGAAGTAAATACCTGATAAGTATACGTCCTAGTGTTTCATTCATTATTCCGGCAAGTCCTGCAAAAAGCAAAGGGAAGGCATAAAAAATCATTTTTCGAAATAAATATTTATCGAATTCTAGTTTGATGCCAAGAATATCTGGGAGCAACAAAATAATTGTAACCGCACTTGCAATCAGGTTTGAAACAAAAACATAAGAAATTAAATTAATTTCCGAATTAAAAACATATCCAATAAAATCATATAGAAAACCCTCCGAATAATTTTTTAGAATAAATGGGCATAATAAAATAAAAAACAGATTAAACCCAATATTTATAGTGATATTAATAAATTTTATTGTTGCAAATCTCTTAGGTTTGTTTAAAGCTCGCAATCTTGCAAATGGCAATGCAGATAATGTATCCAAAGAAAGTATCAAGGCAAACCAGATTATGTATTCATTATGATTGGGGTATTTGATCCAGTTTGCAATGTTTTGAGAAAATAATAAAGCCAACAAAAGAAAAATTCCAGTTGTAAAGAAAATGGAAAGAAAACCCGTACTGTATACTTTTTTCTTTTTCTTTTCGGATTCAAAAAATCTAAAAAAGGAAGTTTCCATTCCGTAAGTTAATACAATGAAAACCACAGCTACAAAGGAATACATCAACGACACGGTTCCATATTCTCCCTGAGTAAAAACCCTGGTGTACAATGGAACAAGGAAATAATTAAGAATTCTTCCTATAATACTCGGCAATCCGTAAATTGCAGTCTGACCTGCAAGACGTTTTATTGGGTTCAAATTATTTGTGTTATTTTTGATTATTACAAAAATAGATATTTTATATTATTTATTTTCATCAGGCAACCTAATTTCAAATGTGGTCCCTTTTCCTTCTTCAGATTTAAAAGAAATTGTACCACCAGCTTCAGAAATTATACTTTTTACGATAGAAAGACCCAGACCTGTTCCACTTGATTTTGTTGTAAAACTTGGTGAAAAAATTTGACTTGTCTGTTCTTTTGATATTCCATGTCCATCATCCGAAACTTTAACGATATGTTCATTTCCATGACTTGATATTTCAATTTCAATATTTCCAAATTCCATTTGATTTATTGCTTGAATAGAATTTTTTATTAAATTATTGAAAACTCTGAGCATTTGATTTTTATCTCCAAGGATATAAAACTTCTGTGTTTCGGGATACTTCAGTTCAATTTTATATTTTTTACGATCCTTAAAAATTGTGATAGAATTTTGAATGATGTTTACTAATTCGATTTTTTCAATTTTCGAAATAGGCATTTTTGCAAAATCAGAAAATCCGGAAGCAATAGATGAAAGGGTTTCTATTTGTTCAGTCAATGTTCTGGTAAAACTTTTTAATCGTTTGTCCCAATCCGGTGCTTTATCGTCCCAAGCTTTTTGTAAGTATTGAGTGCTTAGTTTCATCGGAGTAAGGGGGTTTTTAATTTCGTGAGCTACTTGTTTTGCCATTTCGCGCCAAGCTCCTTCCCTTTCTGATCTGGCAAGTAATTCGGCACTTCTTTCCATTTCATCTATCATCCTGTTATATTCTGATATTAATGCTCCAATTTCATCTTTTCTTTTCCAGTCGATTTTTTCATTGTTTTTTCCAAGCTTAATTCTACTTATTTTTTCTTTAATTAATTGAAGTGGTTTTGTAATATATCTGGATATCAGAATTGTAACAAATATTGCAATTGCAAATAATAAAACATAAATATTAAAAAATGCAATTAAAAAAGTTGAGATTTCTTTTAATAATTCATTTTGACGAGCAAAATATGGAAGATTTAAATAAGCTATTAATTTATTATTTGAATTTATGAAGGGAACATATGCTGATAAATATTCATAATTTCCAATTTTTTCGCTTTGAGTAATTAGCGTTTTCTTGTTGACGGTCAGGTGTTTAAATGCAAGGGGGTTCATTTTTTCGGAAATAAGACCTTCATCAAATATTTTAGATCTAGAGGTGGCAATCAGGTTTCCATCAAGATTATAAAGATTAATATCAGAAAAGAAAACCAAAGAAAATTTTGTCAATAAACTTGATAAATATTCTTCCATGTCAATCGATAAATATTCTTCATCTGCAAGTTTATGTTCAAGTTCAATCAACACAGAATGAGCTTTTTCTTTCAAAATATCATGATTTTTTTCATCATTTAGATTTATCAGATAAAACAATGTTGCAGTTCCAATTACAAGAAAGGAAACAAATATTATTGAAATAATTGAAAATTGTAATCTGTTTCTAAAAGTGATACTGAGTTTATTCGAATAAAATGGGAAATATACAATCGCAAATATCATTAAAACAACTAGTGAATAAAAAACCAGTAAATATGAAAATGGTGCAATTGAATCAAGAAAATTTGGAGCTTTATGACTTAAAAGCAAATCAGTGTTTTTATCAATTTTATAATACCTGTGGTTGAAATAATTTTTTCTAAAATTTGAAGGAATAGAACCGCTAACAAAATAATTATCCAGTTTTAAGCTATACTGATAATTACCAAATTTATATTCTAATTTTCCGTTTCTATACTTTGCGTAAGAATACTCTGATAGATCATAGCTGATAATATTTTCTTTATCTAAGAGTAATTCCGCATAACCCAATCCCTCAGGTATCAAATTTGAAAACAATTCAATATAAATTGTTACAGCTTGATCCTTTTTATTTACATCCTGAAAAAATCTGATGGCAGCAATATATTTTCTGCTGTCATTAATTTTTTTACAGTAATAAAAATTATCAACTTCAGAGACCAATTCAGAGCTTAATAAAATCTCTTCAAAATAATCATTACAGCCAACTAAGAAGTTTTCAGGTTGAATATTTAATACTTTTTCTTCATAACAAATAGTTATTAAAATATCATACTTTTTCCAATATGAATTTATAAACTTATTTCTTACTAATTTAACTGCTTCATTTTCGTCTTCAATTGAAATTGAAGCACTTTTTAATTTTTCAACAATATTTGTATCACTTTTGATTATTGAAGAAACATCATGAAAAAGTAATTCTGTTTTTTTATTGCGTTTTTCATATAACTTCTGAGCAATTTTTTCACTCTTAATTATTTCTTTTATTTTATTATTTTGGTGAAGAATTATACTAGAAAACAATGAAAATATTACCAGATTAACAACTATTACCGAAAATGAAAATATTGATTTATCTCTCTTTTGAAAAACCCATAATATCTGACAAAAAACAAATGCAAATAAAACAATGAAATATTCAGTTAACCCACAATAATAAAAAATAACAGCTGCAAGAATACTTATTAAAATTGTTTGAGTTAAATAAAATCTGTACGATTTTGTATGCCTAATAGCAATACTGCAAAATTTTGAAGTAAAAATGAAAAATGAAACAATTAATATGGCCAAAGTAAAAAAGCCAATAAAACTATAAATATCAAGACTAAAATAATTATTAATATTAAGTGAAAAGCTTGAAAATAATATTAGATTTTTACTTAGAAATCCTAATAAATAGAAAAACAAAAAAACAAGTGCAGAACAAAAAACACTAATTAATAGTCTCTTTATTTTACTATTATTATTAAAATTTCTACTAAAAACAAAATATACAACATAAGATATTAGTAAAATAATAATCGAATTAATAAATAAATCCCCAAGCGAAGGAAAAATAAATGAAAATGAGAAAATTTCCGGGTCAAATAATTTAGATTTATAAAGTATTTTGGGAATTTTAAAATACTGAATTATTCCTTTCAATATTATTAAGTCGAAGATATAAAAAACAATAAAAAAAACTATATTCTTCTTGAAAAATGGTAAACAATAATACAACCGAAAAACAAAAAATGCAAAGAGTACAAATCCTATCAAATACAAAAAGAAAAGAAAAAACATATTGGACTCAGAAATTGTATTATCATAATTAAACTTTAATGAAAATAATTTTTCTCCCTCTTTTGAAAAAATAATATTATCACTAATTACATTTTCTATAATAGTTTCTGATGGAACATTAAAATCACTTTGAAAATCATTAAGCAAATATTTATTTTGATATGGATATTCATGTTTTATTAAAATCAGCCCAATGATTGTAATTTCATTTTTTTCAAGTTTAATAATATCAAAATATGCGTTTTTGAATTTTGTAAAGCCATTTTTGAATAAATTTCTATCATAAATAATTTTTCCGGGAATTTTATTGTCAGACCAAAATATTAAGGAATCCATAGAGTAGACAAGGATTTCAACGTCTTTTTCAGTAATTAAAGCGTTTATTTCTTCTGTATTTGGAGTTTGATCTGGGAATATATCAAATACATCAAATATATCGGTAACAATTTTAGCAGTTGCTTCTTCTTTTTCTAAAATTGTTGTTTGAAACTTTTTAGTGATTTTTTCACTATCTCCAAACTTAAAATTCCTGCCAAAAATAATTGCAGTAAAAATAAATATCAAGGAAATGATTAATGGAAAATAAATTCCTCTAACTTTTTTCATCATGTTATTTTTTAATAATAAAACTAAAGTCAGAAAGACATTTTTAGATCAAACTATGGTTACTGCTTTCTAAAAACATAAATAAGACTTGAGTATTCTTTATTTCCAAAAGCTCTAACATTTGATTTTAGACCATGATAAAATGCCTTAAAAAGATTTTGTTTCCCGCTTTTATATTTTTCACTCAACATACTTACATAATATGAGTCAAATTTCATTGGCTTGATGGAAAGTAAATTAAAATTATTCTTTTTAAAAAGCATACTTACTGTCTCTCTGTCAAAATGATACAAGTGCCTTGGCACATCCCAAGCAGCCCAATATTTCCCATAATATTTTGCATCATACGACCTATAGTTAGGCAAAGCTACAATTAATATACCATTTTTACATAAAATATGACTAATCTCATCAATTCTTTTTTGAACATCATATACATGCTCCAACACATGCCATAAAGTAATCACTTCAAATTGGTTCTCAGAAAAATTTGAAATTCCTTCTTCGGTATATACATCAATACCTTTTTGTTTTGCTATCTTTCTTGCATCAACATCCGGTTCTATTCCAAATGCATTCCAATTATTATTTTTGAAAAACTTTAATAAATCACCTGTTCCACATCCAATATCAAGTATAGATTTCCCGGATGAAAATTTATTTACCAAACAATATTTTTTCTTTACATTATATCTTCTTATTATTTGATAAATATTATTTAAAATCCCTTTTTTTGAATTTGAGTGTGAAATATATTTGTCTGATTTGTAATATGAGGAAATTGTTTTTTTATCCGGTTTTGGATCTGTAAACTTAAATGAGCAATTATCACATTGTAATATTTTGAAATGCTCACCACTGAGAAAATAGTCATCGCACTTTAAAAATTCCGAAAAAGAATCATTATTACAAACCAAACACTTCATATTATTTACTATTTCAATTGTTATGTTCTATTCCTATTTTAAAAAATTACCCTGAAAATACAAACATGATTTTTGCTGATTGTTTCACGTGGAACAAATTCTCATCTTCCAAGATAAACAGCAATTACAGAAATATCTGATGGAGAAACACCACTAATTCTTGAAGCTTGTCCAATAGTTTTTGGTTTAATTCTGCTTAGTTTTTCTCTTGCTTCAAAGGAAATTGATTTCAGTTTTTGATAATCAAAATTTTCATCCATTTTAATATCTTCCAACTTTAGCAACTTATTTGCAATCTCTTGCTCTCTCCTGATATACCCTTCGTATTTGATTAAAATCTCCGCCTCCTCTACACTTTTACTAATATCACCGGTAAAATCAGATATAAAATTTCCAAGTTTTTCAATGTTTCTAATAAGGTCGTTGATGTTCACCTGTGGTCTTAATAACAATGTCGCTATTTTAACTTTTTGATTTATTTTACTTGTTCCACAACTTTCAAGAACGGTATTAATTTCAAGCGGAGTAACATTTTCACTCTTGAGAAATTTCGTTATTTTATTAATGTTATTAACTTTTTCCTCAACATTTTTTAATCTTTCGTCAGATGCTAAACCAATATCGTTACCCAATTTTGTTAACCTTATATCAGCATTATCTTGTCTTAATAAAATACGATATTCGGCTCTCGAAGTAAACATTCTATAGGGTTCGTCAACTCCTTTAGTTATTAAGTCATCAATTAATACACCAATATAAGCTTCTGATCTTTTTAGTATAAAATCAGATAGATCATTAATTTTTCTGTGGGCATTTATTCCGGCCATTAGACCTTGAGCCGCAGCTTCCTCATATCCTGTTGTCCCATTAATTTGTCCGGCAAAAAATAAATTCTCAATTAGTTTGGTTTCTAATGTCAATTTTAATTGTTCCGGGGGAAAATAATCATATTCTATTGCATAGCCAGGTTTAAAAATTTTAGCATTTTTGAATCCGGGAATCTTAACCAAAGCTTTATACTGTATATCATCAGCCAAAGATGATGAAAATCCATTTAGATAATATTCGCTTGTATTCCAACCTTCGGGTTCTACAAATAACTGGTGCTTATTTTTATCAGAAAATCTTTCGATTTTATCTTCAATTGACGGGCAATATCTTGGACCAATACCTTCAATTCTCCCTTGGAATAATGGTGAATCCTTAAATCCGGTCTTTAATATATTGTGAACAATATCATTTGTATATGCAAGGTAACAACTTCTCTGTTTTGTTAAAACTGGGGTATCTGTAAAGGAAAACTTTTCAGGAAACTCATCGCCTTTTTGTTCAATTAATTTCGAAAAATCAATAGTTCTACCATCAATTCTAACAGGAGTACCAGTTTTCATTCTATCGTACCTGAATCCTATTTTTCCTAGTTTCTCGCTAATATACTTCGAAGCCTCCTCACCAATTCTTCCACCGCTAAACTTTTTGTGACCAATATGAATAATACCGTTCAGGAAAGTTCCATTTGTAAGAATTACTGATTTAGAAATAATCTTGTGACCCATCAAAGTTTCAACTCCAACAAGTTTTCTATTTTTTATTATAACATCGATAACTGTATCTTGCCAAAAGTCAAGATTATTTGTGTTTTCCAACATTTTTCTATATTCAGCAGAAAACAACATTCTGTCACTTTGAGCTCGAGGACTCCACATTGCAGGACCTTTAGATCTATTTAGCATCCTAAATTGAATCATAGATCGATCAGTTACTATAGCAGAATATCCGCCAAGAGCATCAATTTCCCTTACAATTTGACCTTTAGCAATTCCACCCATAGCAGGATTACATGACATTCCCGCAAATAGATTCATATTCATAGATATTAATAATACCGATGATCCAAGATTTGCTGCTGCTGCTGCCGCCTCACATCCTGCATGACCTCCTCCAACAACAATTATATCGTATTTTTTAAACATTTTTTATGTTCCACGTGAAACAATTAATTAATAATTCTGAATGACTTTTGGGCAATATAATAATCTTCTTTTTCTCTCATTTCAGCAATTTCTTCAATCTTATTGTCGTTATATCCAATCAAATGTAAAACGCCATGAATTACCACCCTACTCATCTCTTTATCAATGTATACTGAGAGTTTTTGCGCGTTTTCAATAACTCTTTCATAACTAATGAAAATGTCACCTGAAATTTCATTTTCAAAATCAGAATTATCAAAAGTTATAATATCTGTATAATAATCATGATTAAGATATTTTCTATTAATATCAATCAAAAAATTATCGTTACAAAAAATGAAATTTATTTCTCCCGGTATTTTTGCCTCTTTTCTAATAGTTTTAATAACCCATGCACTAAAAGCATCTTTATTCTTTATCTCCAAATCTGTTTCCTGTGTAAAAAAAGCTATTTCTGTCTCTTTCATCAATAGAAAAATAATTTATGATTTTATTTTTTTCTTTTGTTCATCATAATAGAACTTCATAGTTTGGTTTCTACTATCTGCAATGCTATTGTCAATATTTTCAATTGTAAAAGACATTTTTAATTTTTTCCCGTCATCAGAAATTGTAACTCGATCAGGCATTGACCAGATCATAAAAATTTCACGATCTTCCTCTGAATCAAGTTCCATTTCAATATTCTCATTAACTATTAAACTATTCCAATCCAGCTCGCTTATAATTTCAAAATTTAAACCCGTTTGTGAATATTCAAATGTAATATTAATAAATTTATCCGGTTTATTCCTATAAATAACTTTCGTAGCCTCAGTTATTGCCATAATAATATTTGCATAATATTTATCGCTAATGTTGTGATAATCACACACATCCTCAATAAAACTTTCAATGATATGAATATTTTCATTACTCGGATTTAAATCAATTTCCTTTTTCATTTTCTTTTTCTAATCTTTGAAATTTATAAAAATATTTTGAAATTACCTCTCTATAAAAAGGTTTTAGTTTTGCAGGTACAGTTTTAAATAACTCTGTTTCCTTTTCTCTTTTTCTTTTATACTCTAAATATTCCAGAGGGTTACTTATTTTTTGAGTTTTTGACTCAATCGATTTCCTTTTCTTTTCCTTTTCTCTTTCTAATTCAGCTTTTTCCGATTTCAATAATTTTGTTAAAATTTGCTCTTGTCGATTTATTGTCTCTTGATTTAATATTTTATTAACTAACTCGGTTTCTGTTTTTTCCATTCCCTTTGCAATGTTTTCCAGATCTTTATCATAAATACCTTGTCCTTTTAATTCTTCAAGATAATTCTGCATTCTATTTCTTATTTCAGCTTGTTTTGCAGCCATTCTTGCAAATTGTTCACTCATCGACTTTTCATTATTCCCTTTTCCTTTTCTTCCTCCTTTATCTTTACCATTTTGCATTTCCTTTAACTGCTTATTAAGTTGCTGTTGCAATTTTTTCATAGATGATGCACTTCCTGATTTTCCTGGTTTAGTGCAGCTCCCCTTACCACTCATAGAATTTTGCATGGACTGCTCTTCCTCCATTTTTCTCAATACTTCTGCAAGCATTAATGCCAGATTATTAATATGTGTCATTACATATTGTTGATGTTTTGAAGCATTATTTATCTTGCGTTTATCAATTTGATCCTCGGCTTTTTCTAAATTTCTATCAATTTCATCTATTTCCTCATTAACAAAATGTTCTATTTTTATTTGTCTTTTACTTAATGCAAATAACGAATCCTTAATCATTTCAACATCTTCGGTAATATTATTTTGCTTCCTTATTACATCAACATATTTTGGATCCTTTATTCCGGTTTTAATTATTTCTTTTATTAGATCCTCCTGCTCAAAAGAAACTTGTATCAAATTTTCGAGAATTTCTCTCAATGTATTAATATCCTCACCTTGCTCCTCATTCATCATGCTTTGTTTAACACTCATCAGAAAATCAGCCATTTTACCCATTTTCATTGCTGCTTTTTTCTGATGTTCAGATGCTTTACTCATCTTGTTTTTACCTATCTTTTCCTGACTTTTATCTATCTCATCCGAAGCTTCATTTTCTAAAGTTTCGTTATTTGGCATTTCATGCTTATTTTCAAGCTCGCTGTTTTTCTTTTCTAATTCTTCTAATTCCTCTTTTAGCTGATTAAAATCCTCTTCTATTTTCTCTTGTTTTTTTCCTATATTCTCTTTTTTGCTTTTTTTCTCATTTGTTTCTTCAGCAAGTTTTTCTTGTCTTTCCTTAATTTTATTCAGCTTATCTATAGCATCGTTAAGCATTTTTTCAAATTCAATTTGTTTAAATAATTCCAAGTTTCTATCAAGCTCTTTCTCCAAATCTTCATTACTCATTTTAATGTCCTCTAAGAGCTCTTTTATCTTATCCTTATCAATTTCATCCAATTTCTCTTGAATCTTCTCGAATAACTCCTTAATCTCGTCAGTCATTATCTTTTTAAACAATTCTTCAAGCTTACGTTGTTTTTCTAATATTTTTTTATCAATTTTCATGAAACTTTCTTCAGTTTTATTCTTTTTTTCAAGTTTCCTTATTGCATCACTAATTTTTTCTTTTAATTTATTTTGTTTTTCCAAAATTTCCTCAACTTTTTCTTTTTCCTTCCAATCTAATCTTTCTTTGTTAATAATCTCTTTTATAAGCTTTTCTGTTTGTTTTTTTATTTTTATTGATTCATCTAAACTTTCCTCCAAAACGTCTTGTATATCTTTTGTTTCCTTTTTCAATTTTTTTTCGATTTCCCCTATTTCAGGAATTCGTAGCTCCATTGTCTGTGACTTTGTGGATTTACTTCCATTAATGCGATCATTATCCCAAACCTCAAAATAATAAATAAGCTTATCGCCTGGATTTAATTTCATTGTATCCATAGCAAATGAATAGTAAAATCTATTTTGATTTTTATCTTTTTCTATTACAATTTTGCTTTTATTGCTATTTATTATTTCTTCATTATTACCTATGACGGAATATTTGAAATTTAATTTATCAAACCCATAATCATCACGTATTGTGCCATTAAAATACAAATATTTCTTAAGAATTGTATCTCTTATTTCACTTATAAAAATTGCAGGAAAAGCATCCGGGATAGTTGTAATTTTATACTCCAGCGTATCTTTATTTTTTATGTATTGATTTTCAATTCCAATGGAATAATCGCTGCTATTAAGTATTTTTCTTGAAAATCTAATTACATTAGAATTAGTTTTTTCAATTTTAAAATTTTCATTATTTATAGAAAAAAATAAATTGCTTGCATCCTTTGTGAAAAATTTCCAATCCACAATTGTACCCTCAGGAATAATAATATCACCATTGTTTTTAATAGTTTCATCAATTTTTCGAGTATATTTTGGGTAATCAATAAAAGTTTCAAAACTCAAAATAATTGGCTTTGGGAAAACAACAATCTCAAAATAATTTGTTCTTACATCTTCTGCAAATAATTCAAATTTAATATTTGATTGTATATTTCGAAAAGTATAATTAAATAAATTATTTTTTGTTTTATTTAACCGATAAATATTGTTTTGATATTCTATCGAAATTTCAGCAGGAATTTCCTCTCCTGAAACTTTTACATCTAATTTAAAATCGTCTTGCTGAACAGCTTCTAATTTATCATTCAGAATATAAATTTGAAATTTTTCCGGCTTCTCAAATTCTGTATTATAATTAATTATCCGATTTGATGGTTCGGTCAACACTCTTGGTACAATAATTAATAAAAGTGTAACAATAAAAACCGGAATTATAGCATATTTTATTAATTTCTTATTTACCGAAAAATCAATAGCTAAATTAAAATCAATATATTTTATCTCCTTTATTTTTTGTTCTATGCTTGCTATTAATAAATCATTATCTTCATTGCTAAGCTCGCTTATCTTTCTTAGTTGCAGAGTATTTAGTAATTTATCATTAATTTTTCCGAAGTGTTTTCCAAGCAATTTAGCAACCTCATCATAAGAAATTTTTTTACCAATCTTAAATATTTTTATAATTGGTAAAAATACCATCCTATAAATAATCGCAATACTAAAAACTAAAAAAGCATAAAAAAGCAAAGTACGTGGAATTGTCTCCAGATAGGCATAATATTCAACGAAATTCATTAAAATATATAAAACACTAATTGCAGCAATACTAATCAAGATGCCTTTAATCATAAGGCTTGTATAGTATTTCTTGATAAATTTATCAAGTTTTCCTGTTAGTATTTTATAATTATCTGTCATTAAAATTAATTAGGCTGCTGCTGATATTTTTTCAACAATGCGTGACATAACTCTGTGTTTTGTTATATTTGACAAAAGTATGAATATTAAAATCTTTTTAGTGGTACTTTTTTTAATTTAATCATGAAAGAAAATATTCTAATCTTCATACTAAAGACTATCTTTTTAGCAAAACATATAAGGAAAAGATGAAAAAACTACTAATATTTACAATCTTGCTTGTTGCAAATTCTTTTATTTTCGGTCAATCAATTGAGGAAATTTCAAATCATTTCTATTGTAATAATGTAACACAAACAAAAAATCAATTTCAAATTAAAAATACAAATATTCAACATGATTATTTTTCTGATTATGATGTCAAGTTTTATTTTCTTTCTTTGAATGCAGAAAATAACACTGTTTATATTTCTGGAAATGTGTTAATTGAAGCTATTTCGCAAATATTAGTTTTAGACACTTTTACTTTTGAACTTACACACGAATTAACAATTGATTCAATAATTTTCAATAATATAAATTGTAATTTCAACCATACTGGTGATTTTGTCTTTGTCCCAATAACAAATCCTCTCACAATTGGCGATAATATTTCATCTAAAATATATTATCACGGAACGCCACCAACAGGCGGATTTTTTACAGGAATTTCTACCGATTATTCCGTTGAGTGGGATAAAAACGTTACATGGACTTTGTCAGAACCATTTAATGCATATCATTGGTGGCCATGCAAACAAGACCTTCAGGATAAAGCAGATTCTGTTTGGGTTTTTGTTACAACTGATTCCATTAATAAAGTCGGTTCCCAAGGTTTGCTAACGGCAGTTTCTCAAATGCCAGGGGGTAAGCTTCGCTACGAATGGAAATCCAAATATCCAATTGCTTATTACTTAATTTCTTTTACAGTTGCTGATTATATTGATTATTCAATTTATGCAAAACCCGAAGCCATGAATGGAGATTCAATCTTAATTCAGAATTTTATTTATAATAGCACCGGATGTATTGAGCATTATAAGGCCGGAATAGACTACACAAAAGATTTTATAGAATTATTTTCCGATTTGTATTCGTTATATCCTTTTCATGAAGAAAAATACGGTCATTGTCTTGCAGAAATAGGAGGAGGGATGGAACATCAAACTATGACTACAATGGGTAATTTTGGTTTTGGAATTGTTGCTCATGAATTAGGTCATATGTGGTTTGGCAACAATGTTACTTGTGCAACATGGAGCGATATATGGATAAATGAAGGGTTTGCAACATATTCCGATTATCTGGCTCATGAATTTATTGCAGGGTCTCATTGGCCACAGCTATGGTTACAAATTGTACATGATCATGTTTTGTCTGAGTCAGGCGGAAGCATTTATATTCCTACCCAGGAAGCTGATTCAATTGAAAGAATTTTTGATGGAAGATTGTCTTATAACAAGGGAGCTAGCATTATACATATGATACGTTTTGAGCTTCAGGATGATTATTTGTTTTTTCAAACATTAAGGAATTTTCAGTCTGCATTTTCAGATAGCACAGCAACCGGACTGGATTTTCTCAGTATCCTTAATGAAACATCTGGCAAGGACTTTACCGAATTTTTCAATCAATGGTATTTTGGTGAAGGTTATCCAATTTATAATATAGAATGGGATTATGATGGCATTAATTTCGAACTTAGTTCTACTCAAACAACTTCAACAACATCAATTCCATTTTTTAATATGCTGATGGAGTATAAATTATATTTCAGCGATGGCAAGGATACTTCTTTATTTTTATCACAAAATAATAATTTTGAAACATATTCAATTCCAATAACAAAATCAATTGACTCAATTTCGGTTGACCCTGATAACTGGAATCTTAAATTTATCAACAGTATCACACATGGAATTGCAGAATTAAAAAATCCTTTAGATTTCACACTCGGGCCTATCCCAACTTCCGGTACTTTGCATTTATTTTTCAATAATAAAAACAACATTTTACGAGATATAACTATTACAAATATTTCCGGCAAGGCATTAATGAAATTCACAACAACAAAAGCGCATGAGAAAATTAATGTTAGTGAGTTAAGTAGTGGTATTTATTTTGTTACGGTGAGAATTAATGAAAAAATACTGACCAATAAATTTATCTTAAATTAGTTATTTTTATTATGTTTTGAGTTTTCGGTTTCCATTTTTTATTTTACAATACTTCATCACGACAAGTATTAAGTGTACTTCGAAAAATCAAAATAGTTAATTCTTTAAAAGCACTTTTGTTAGTGGGCTCATTATTCTAATAATCCATTATTCCATCATCACATCAATCTATAATTTCTTATCTTTGCATCCCAAATTAGAGTTCTATGAATACAAAAAAAGTAAGAGTAAGATTTGCACCAAGCCCAACAGGCCCGCTACATATTGGAGGAGTTCGAACTGCTTTGTTTAATTATTTATTTGCCAAAAAAAATAATGGTACATTTATTTTAAGGATTGAAGATACCGACCAAAACAGGTATGTAAAAGGAGCTGAAGATTATATAATCAACTCATTGAAATGGTGCAACATTGAACCTGAAGAAGGTTTTGGAGTAGGAGGGGAGTACGGTCCATACCGCCAATCGGAAAGAAAAAATATTTATAAAAAATATGCCGAACAACTAATTACTGACGGTTTCGCATATTATGCATTCGACACTCCGGAAGAACTGAATGAAATGCGTGAAAAATTAAAAGCAGAGAAAAGCGAAAACCAACAATACAATTTTCTTAGCAGAACTTCAATGATAAATTCTCTCACTTTAAGTACCAAAGAAGTCGAAAAACTTATTGATTCCAGTACACCTTACGTAATACGTTTAAAGGTTCCTGAAAATGAAGATGTTAAATTTATGGATATTGTACTTGGTCAAATTATTTTTAAATCCTCACAACTCGACGATAAAATACTATTTAAATCTGACGGAATGCCTACATATCATTTGGCAAACGTAGTTGATGATTATTTAATGAAAATATCACATGTTATCAGGGGTTCTGAGTGGGTAAATTCTACACCTTCTCATGTTCTTCTTTACCGATATTTAGGTTGGGAAAACGAAATGCCTGAGTTTGCTCATATGCCATTAATTTTAAAACCAAATGGTAAAGGGAAATTAAGCAAGCGCGATGGTGATGCTCTTGGCTTCCCTGTTTTTCCGCTTCAATGGACAAGCCCTTTGACAAATGAAATTTCTTCAGGTTATAGAGAATCCGGTTATTTCCCCGAATCATTTATTAATAATCTTGCGCTTTTAGGCTGGAACCCAGGAACTGAGCAGGAAATATTTTCAATCTCAGAATTAACCAAATTATTTTCATTGGATAGAATCGGCAAATCAGGTTCCAGATTCGATCCTGAAAAAGCAAAATGGTTTAATCATCAATATCTTATCAACAAAGACATTAAAGAATTAGCTTCTCTTTATAAAGAAATTTTAAAAGAAAAAGAAATAAAAATACCTGATGAATCTCTAATTAAAATAATTGAATTGGTAAAAGAAAGAGCCACTTTTGTTTCTGATTTATGGGAACAATCTTACTTCTTCTTTAATAAACCAACAGAATATGATGCAAAAGTCGTTAAGAAAAAATGGAAAGAAGATACTCCGGAAATGATGAAAAAAATCCTTTCTGTAATCAAAAACATTGAGAATTTCAAAGCAGAGATTATCGAAGAAACAGTAAAAAACTATATTGTAAAAAATGAACTTTCTTTTGGGAAAATATTAAATCCATTACGACTTTGTTTGGTTGGCTCTGGCAAAGGGCCCTCACTGTTTCATATTGCAGAAATTCTTGGAAAAGAGGAAGTGATTGCGAGAATTTTGAATGGAATTGAGAAAATAAAGAATTAACTTAATTTATATTTATTAAAATACTAATGCAAAGCATTAAAGATCAGAAATCAATAATCGAGTAATAACTATTAAGAAAAAACATTATGTCACTAATATCCTTAAACGGAATGGAATTTTTTGCTTATCATGGTTGCTTTGATGAAGAGCAGATTATAGGAACAAACTTTATTATTGATTTGGAAATTGAAACAGACACCTCTAAATCAGAAGAAAGCGACAAATTATCTGACACTCTTAATTATCAGGAAGTATATCTTTTAGTTAAAAAAGAGATGGAGCAAAACTCAAAACTTCTTGAGCATGTTGGGAAAAGGATTCTTAATTCTTTGACAAGTCAATTTAATATGATTGACAAAGCAAAAATCAAAATCTCGAAAATTAATCCACAACTTGGCGGAAAGTTAGATAATGTAAATTTAACATTAACTACATAATTTTTTTAATATTTGCAGTTTTTGGATTTTTATTATTAATTTTGCACTCCAAAACAAATAGGTCTCGTGGCCGAGTGGCTTAGGCGGTGGTCTGCAAAACCATTTACAGCGGTTCGAATCCGCTCGAGACCTCAAAAATTCTAAATTATTATACAGTTATAAATCTAAAAATATCCTATTTCTTAATATATTTTACATTTCTTCTATTACAACACAACTTTATTTTTATTAATATTTTTGAATTGTAATTCGTTTTTATTATAATATTTTTGAATTGTAATTCATTTTTATTATATTTGCAATTATTATGATAAAAAGAAGCCTTCAAAATATCGTTGAGGAAAAACTCGGGAAAAAAAAAGCCATAATAATTCTAGGTCCACGCCAGGTTGGTAAATCTACGCTCTTAGACTTAATAAAAGAAAAAAGGGCAGAAAGTACTATTTACCTTGATTGCGACAATAATGATATTAGAAAAACTCTTTCAGAAGCATCCATAAACCAATTAACAAGAATAATTGGTAATAACGAAATTGTTATTATTGATGAAGCACAAAGAGTTAAAAATATTGGCTTAACACTGAAACTAATTACGGATCAACTTAAATCCAAACAATTATTGGTATCGGGTTCATCATCATTTGAACTTTCCAATAAAGTTAATGAACCGCTAACCGGAAGGAAGTTTGAATATCATTTATTTCCATTTTCTTTAAAAGAACTTGTTGATCATTTTGGCTTTCTTGAAGAAAGACGGAACATGGAATATAGAATGGTTTTTGGAATGTACCCTGACATTATCAATAATCCGGGAAACGAAGTTGAAGTATTAAAAAACCTGATGGATAGTTATTTATTCAAGGATGTATTTTCATTTCAGGAAATGCGTAAGCCCGAGTTTATTGAATCCTTACTTGAAGCCCTTGCTTTTCAAGTTGGATCGGAAGTTTCGTTTAATGAACTGGCACAATTACTCGGATCCAACCCACATACAATCCAAAAATATATTAACCTGCTTGAAAGAGCATTTATCATCTTCAGATTACGCTCTTTTAACCGCAATGCACGCAATGAAATAAAAAAGGGTAGAAAAATATATTTTTATGACAATGGGATTAGAAATGCAATAATTGGAAATTATAGTTTGCTAAAACAAAGAACAGATGTAGGCGGGCTTTGGGAAAATTTTGTTGTTAGCGAACGAATGAAATATTTAAGTTATAACAAAATATATGCTAAACGATATTTCTGGAGAACAGTTCAAAAACAGGAAATAGACTACATAGAAGAGTTTAATGGAAAGCTAAATGCCTTTGAAATAAAATGGAATCCCAATAAAAAAGTTAAATTCTCAAAAACATTTACAGGAGCATATCCTTTCGCAAAACTAAATACAATTAATCCTGATAATATTTGGGATTTTGTTGGTGTTTAATTATCAAAAACTTTACTAATAAATATTTCATTAATAATACTTTGTGGATGTGCACTTTTAGATAATTAGTATACAAAATCAAATACTGCCTAACGAATCTGTTAAAAACTCAAGAATATCTAACTTTCGAAAATCTATTGTGTATTTTTAAAACAATTTTATTTCTTCAGATTATTATAATCAGATCCTAATAAACAACGCTCAATAAAATCCTTATAAGTTTGTTGACCTTTTGACAAAACGGAAATAGGTATTCTTTCGTTGGTATTATGTATACACTCCAAATATTTTATATCCATAATAACAGGAATAATAGAAAATGCAAGAACATTTTTTATTCTAAAAAAACCAACATCATCATGATTTGGAACAAATGCTGATACTACATCACTCTCGGGATAATTATTTAAAATTGCATTTTTCAGATGAGTAAAAAACTCACTTTTATCATCAGATGCGTGCATTTCAGGCATTGATTTAATAACTGATACTTTTATGTTATCATTTTTTAATCTTCTCTTTAAACGATTCAGAAAATCTTTGTTCGATTCTAATGGAAGCAGTCTGCAATCTAAAAGAGCAGTAGCCTTTTCTGGAATTGAATTAATTATGTCATTATGACTATTAATACTTGTAAGCGTTATTGTATTGGTAAACAAAGCATAAATTTCCGGCTGTTTCCTAAGTGAATGCATAATAAAAGTCTTGAAAAATCTTGGATTCTTTAAGACAAAAGCTTTATAACCTTTTTCTTTTTCACCAAATTGCCTAAGAAGTTTAGTATTTAATTTATTAAGAATAACTTTCTGTTTCTTTTTCAGAAGTCTGTTTAATGCAAAAGTAAATTCTTTATTTACATAGGTTGGCGGAGGTACAGAACCATGCCCGGAGGATTTAAATTCAAGTTCAAGTTTTATCCAAAAAACTCTTTTATGAGAAGTAGAAACCCCAAAAATCGGCATATTGGGTTTCCTTTTTACAATATTTTTTAGTCCGGGAGGCCCTTCTCCAATAACTACTGCAGGACTTAATTCTTTCAAAAAATTGTTTACAACAAATTCTATCCCACCTTCGTTTTGAGTTTCTTCACAGGATACAGCGAGGAAAGTAACATTATAAGGTAATTTTTTTTCTTTATATTTCCTCAAAATATCAATTATACTAAATAGTTGCATAATTGCAGGACCCTTATTATCGTAAGCACCTCTGCCCCATACATCAGTGTCTGTAATTTTTCCTGAAAAGGGATGGAAAGTCCATTTTTCAGTATCATCAGCAGGAACTACATCAATATGATTGACTAATATAATGTTTGGTAGGTTTTGAGATAAGGGATAAATGGAAGCAGCAAAATTATAGTTGCCATCTTTGTCGCCCATTTGTTTAATAAACAATCCGTTCTCTTTGCAAAGATTTTTTAACCATTCACCAGCATTCTGTTCATTACCACTTATTGATTTGTGTTGAACATACTTACTTAGAATTTCTTGTATATTTAACTTCTCTTTACAAATGGATAACATAAACTCATTAATTTCTTTTTTGTATTCCTGTTCCTTAAACAAATCTTAATAAATTAAATAATACAATTAATTTTATTTTTTTTATCGAACTTCAAATGTAGCTATTTAATCTGTCAATACCATTTTTCCAAAAAATTATATTAGTATAATAGATATAGGATAACAATATTATCAATTGCTAAAACTTATAGAATATTACTTTACGAATTTTAATGGGGAAACTTTTGCAACAAGAAAATTTATCAAACACTAAATATCCTGAATAATGAAAATAGAAGGAATAGATATAAAGAAAGTTCATTATAAACAAAAAAATTCCCTGACCAATTTTAAAGAATAGATCAAGGAATTTTCATTTTAAATGAAGCTCCTCGTTGCAAGCTGACAAGGTATCTCATTGGAATATTTTATTTTCCATACTTACCAAGGTGCGGGGAATATAAGCCTTGAGATTCCTCGACTAACGCTCGAGATCCCCGCCTGACCGGACGGGCAGGAGTTCGGCTAAATGATTTTGATTACAAAATCATAGTCTCACTGATTTAGAAAATATACCGCACAGATATTGCTCCTCCATCGCCCCAAAAATCAGAATGGCCGATAAGATTAAAGCTTGGTTTCCAGTCAAGACTAATGTTAAAAGGAACAGATTCGAAAACGTATTCAAGTCCAATAATACCATCGATACCTATAACCACATAATCCTTATTATCATCGGCCCAATTTACGTTACTTCCATTCCAAAATCCAATGTGACCACCAAATCCATAATACCAATTCCACTGATCTGCGTTAAAAGCCTGATGATGTATTTCATAAAGAACAGTAATTTTAAACCCACTCCATCTACTGTCTAATAGACCTTCTATAGCTGTATTATCAGTTAAAAAGTGCTTTACAGTTATTCCGTTCTCCAAGCCGCCTCTTAAGCCTATTCCTGTGTTATAATCTTGTGCATTTCCTAATAATACAATAGAAAACATAATTATTGTCGTCATCAACAATCTTTTCATAATAATCCTCCTTAATTTAATGATTAATAAATATTTTATTTTTAAAATAAAGTCCAATATACACTAATTATACCAAAAAGAATCAAATATAGTAATATATTTTACTTGCTTTTGTCATTTTAATAGTATTATCTTATGCTTCATAAACATCACCAAAGATAGTATCTTTGGTCCGACGTCCCAAATTTTGGGACGTTTCTTTTTTTATATAATTTACCAGCAAATATACAACAGGAATAAAACCTTTCTTAATAAAAGTATAAACAAAAATATCTCATGACTATCTTAGGCGGTGGTCTGCAAAACCATTTACAGCGGTTCGAATCCGCTCGAGACCTCAAAGAATTCTAAATTATTATACATATATAAATCTAAAAATATCCGATTTCTTAATAAATTTTAAATTTCTTCTACTACAATATAACTATAATTTTATTAATATTTTTGAATTGTAATTCATTATTATTATATTATTCTCAATTTTCAGTTTTTATTACTTTGCACAGGTATTGTATGGAATCTTCTTTTCTATTTTCTTTCTCGGCTTTGAAAATTTCTTTTCTTTTCGTTTCCCATATTAACAAAATCTTTGTATATTTGAAAAATTAGATTATGCAAAATTATATTCTATATATCAAAAACATACTATTATAAATATATAAGATATAAACGGAATATTCCGTTTATACTTATGTTACCACACATTTATAAAAAAGGCACTGCATGAATTTTGATACCAGAGCATATA
>CAYOKJ010000046.1:0-21348 GCA_964404485.1 uncultured Bacteroidales bacterium
TTAATATATTTTTACGCTTGTGCTGTGGGACCACCGAAGCTCATCGGAGGTATTCCATCATTTCCTACTGAATCATTAATTTTGCCATGAATTGATTCAAATTTTGTAATGTTATCCTGCAAAGCACGTAATAGTCTCTTCGCATGTTGAGGGGTCAAAATAATTCTGGATTTTACTTTTGCTTTTTGAATTCCAGGCATCATTTTTATGAAGTCAATAATAAACTCTGCATTTGAATGAGTTATCATAGCAAGATTTGAATAAATTCCTTCTGCTATTTCAGGAGTTAATTCAATATTTAGCTGTTTCCCTTTATTTTGTTCAGACATAGTTTCTTCTTTTTAGTGAATGTTTATGTGTTAACTATACAAATTAAATCATGTGACTTTTAAGTTCACTTTAAGAACTTTATTAGATACTATTTTTCTTCTTCACTATTAATTTCCTCACTATTAATTTTCTCAACACTTTTTTCTTCATTTTTCTTCATCAGCATTTCATAATCTTCAGCAGAACCAACAACAATTTTATCATAATCTCTTAAACCTGTTCCTGCAGGAATTTTATGGCCAACAATAACATTTTCTTTAAGTCCAAGAAGATGATCTCTTTTAGCGTTAATTGCTGCAAGTGTAAGAACTTTTGTTGTTTCTTGGAATGATGCAGCTGATATAAAACTATTAGTCTGCAATGAAGCTTTTGTAATACCTTGCAATACTTGTCGTGCAGTTGAAGGTTGAGCGTCACGTGATTCTATTTGTTTTTTATCTTTTCTTTTTAAGAAAGAATTTTCATCTCTTAATTTTCTGGCACTTACAATCTGACCTGTTTTATAAGCAATTGAATCTCCTGAATCAATAATAACTTTCTTTCCGAAAATTTCATCATTTTCTTCCTGGAAAGCGATTTTATTAACAATCTCATTTTCAAGAAATTTGGTGTCACCCGGATCATCGATTTCTACCTTACGCATCATTTGTCGAACAATAACTTCAAAGTGCTTATCATTGATTTTTACACCTTGTAATCGATAAACTTCCTGAACTTCGTTAACAATGTATTCCTGAACTTTCATAGGTCCTTTAATTGAAAGAATATCTGAAGGTGTCATAGCTCCTTCTGATAATGGAGTTCCTGATTTTACATAATCATTTTCTTGTGCAAGAATTTGTTTTGATGTAGGAATAAGATATGATTTTTCTTCTCCTGTTTTTGATGTTATAATAACTTCACGATTTCCGCGTTTCAGTTTTGCTCCAAAGGAAACAATACCATCAATTTCAGATACAATAGCCGGGTCACTAGGATTACGAGCTTCGAATAGCTCAGTAACTCTTGGTAAACCTCCAGTGATATCACCAGATTTTCCAACGGCTCTTGGAATTTTCACAATGTTTTCTCCAGCTTTAATTTTATCGCCTTCTTCAACAATAACGTGAGCACCAACCGGAATATCATAAGATTTAATCAAATTATTTTTTGAATCAAGGATTTTAATAGTTGGATTCTTTGTTTTTTGTCTTGTTTCAATAATAACCTTTTCGTGATATCCTGTTTGTTCGTCAGATTCAATTTTATATGTTTTTCCTTCAACAATATTTTCGTATGCAATTTTTCCTGAATATTCTGAAATAATTACAGCATTGTAAGGATCCCATTCGCAAATAAGTTCTCCTTTAGTAACAGCAGATTTGTTCTTTAAATAGAGATTTGAACCGTAAGGAACAATTCCGAAAGTAAGAACAATTCCTGTTTTTTCATCTACTATTCTCATTTCAGCAGAACGTCCTATAACAACATTAAATGTTTTTCCTTCTTTATTTACGTATTCAATATCTCTGAGTTCATCAATTTCAAGAATACCATCATATTTTGCTGTGATTTTTGAAGATATAGCAATATTAGATGCAGTACCCCCAACATGGAAAGTTCTAAGAGTAAGCTGAGTACCAGGCTCACCAATTGATTGAGCAGCAATAACTCCAACAGCTTCACCTCTTTGAACCATTTTGCTTGATGCAAGGTTTCTACCGTAACATTTTGCACAAACACCGTGTTTTGACTCACAAGTTAATACCGATCTAATCTCTACATATTCAATAGGAGAATCTTCAATAATACGAGAAAAATCTTCGGTTAACTCTTCACCTGCTTTAATGATAAGTTCACCTGATTGAGGATGATAAATATCATGAACAGTTGTTCTACCAAGAATTCTATCGTATAATGTTTCAACAACTTCTTCATTTTTCTTTAATGCAGTAATTGTTAATCCACGTAATGTACCACAATCCTGTTCAGTAATAATTACATCCTGAGCAACATCAACCAAACGACGTGTTAAATAACCGGCATCTGCTGTTTTAAGAGCTGTATCCGCCAAACCTTTACGAGCACCGTGAGTAGAAATAAAGTACTCAAGTACTGATAATCCTTCTTTAAAATTCGATAAAATTGGATTTTCAATAATTTCACCTCCTTTAGCTCCTGATTTTTGTGGTTTAGCCATCAATCCCCTCATTCCGGAAAGCTGACGAATCTGTTCTTTTGATCCCCTTGCTCCTGAATCCAACATCATATAAACTGAGTTAAAACCTTGCTTATCGCGAGAAAGATTTTCCATCAGTGTTTGAGTAAGATGTGAGTTCGTATGTGTCCAAATATCAATTATCTGATTGTATCGTTCATTATTAGTGATAAATCCCATGTTATAATTACTAACAACTTCATCAACTTCTGCATTAGCATTAGCTATAAGTTCTCCTTTAATTTCAGGAATAATAATATCACCTAAGTTAAATGAAAGACCACCTTCGAAAGCCATTTTATATCCAAGATTTTTAATATCATCGAGAAATTTGGCTGTTTTTGAAGTACCGGTCTTCATTAAAATATCACCGATAATATCTCTTAATGCTTTTTTAGTAAGGAGTTGATTAATAAATCCGTACTCTTCAGGAACAACTTTATTAATTAGAACTCGTCCAACAGTAGTTTCTATTTGTTTTCTAACTAGTATTTTGTTTTCAAGAATGTTAACAAAAACTTTGATAGCAGCATGAAGATTAGCTCTTCCTTCGTTATAAGCAATAATTACTTCTTCAGGAGAATAAAAACTAAAACCTTCACCTATTACAGGATCGGCTTTTGTGCTTTTTCTGCCTTTAGTCATATAATATAATCCAAGTACCATGTCCTGAGAAGGAACAGTAATAGGAGCTCCGTTTGCCGGATTTAGAATATTATGTGAAGCAAGCATTAAAATTTGGGTTTCCAATATTGCTGCATTTCCAAGAGGAATATGAACAGCCATCTGGTCACCATCAAAATCTGCATTAAATGCTGTACAAACAAGTGGATGCAATTGAATTGCTTTTCCTTCTATAAGTTTTGGCTGAAATGCCTGAATACCTAACCTGTGAAGGGTAGGAGCACGGTTCAGCATTATTGGATGTCCTTTTAAAATATTTTCAAGGATATCCCAAACAACAGGATCTTTACGATCAACAATTTTCTTTGCTGATTTTACAGTTTTAACAATTCCTCTTTCGAGCATTTTCCTAATGATAAATGGCTTGAATAATTCTGATGCCATATCTTTTGGAATTCCGCATTCGTTGAGTTTTAATTCCGGACCTACAACAATTACTGAACGACCTGAATAGTCAACCCTTTTACCAAGTAAGTTTTGACGGAAACGACCTTGTTTCCCTTTTAAACTATCACTTAATGATTTTAAAGCTCTGTTTGAATCAGTTTTTACTGCACTTGCTTTTCTTGAATTATCGAATAATGAATCAACTGCTTCTTGTAGCATACGTTTTTCATTACGCATGATAACATCAGGAGCTTTAATTTCGATTAAACGTTTAAGCCTGTTATTTCTAATAATAACTCTTCTGTAAAGGTCATTAAGGTCAGATGTTGCAAATCTACCACCATCAAGTGGAACTAAAGGTCTTAATTCCGGTGGTATTACAGGAACAACTTTAACAATCATCCATTCAGGGCGATTCTCTACTCTGTTTCTTGCATCTCTAAATGCTTCATAAACTTTAAGTCTTTTAAGAGCTTCAGCTTTTCTTTGTTGAGATGTTTCTGTATTTGCTTGATGTCTTAATTCGTATGATATTTTATCAAGATCAAGGCGTGCAAGTAAGTCATATAAAGCTTCTGCACCCATTTTGGCAATGAATTTATCAGGATCGCTATTGTCAAGGTGTTGATTTTCCGGTGGAAGTGTTTCGAGAATATCGAAATATTCTTCCTCGGTCAAAAAATCAAGATACTTAATACCATCAACAGTTTTTACTCCGGCATTTATTACAATGTATCTTTCGTAATAAATAATTGAGTCAAGTTTTTTTGATTGTAAGCCTAAAAGTGCACCAATTTTATTTGGTAATGATTTAAAAAACCAAATGTGAGCAACAGGAACAACAAGTTGAATGTGTCCCATTCTTTCACGACGAACTTTTTTCTCGGTAACTTCAACCCCGCAACGGTCACAAACAATACCTTTATATCTTATTCGTTTATATTTTCCGCAGTGACATTCCCAATCTTTTACAGGTCCAAATATTCTTTCACAAAATAAACCATCGCGCTCAGGTTTGTAAGTACGGTAGTTTATAGTTTCAGGTTTTAATACTTCACCATGCGAACGTTCGAGAATTTGTTCCGGTGAGGAAAGGCTAATAGTAATTGATGAAAATTTACTATTTAATGCATTATCTTTTCTGAAAGCCATATATTTATACTAATTGGATTATTAAAATTAATTAATAACTTAAATGTTTTTTCAGTTAAGAAGAAACATTTAAGCTAATACTATTTCTATTTGAAAGAAACATTCAGACATAATCCGTTCAATTCATGAACCAATACATTGAATGATTCAGGAATTCCCGGTATAGGCATATTCTCGCCTTTTACAATAGTTTCATATGTTTTTGCCCGACCAATAACATCATCGGATTTTACAGTCAGAACTTCTTGAAGTACATTGGCTGCTCCAAATGCTTCAAGTGCCCATACTTCCATTTCTCCAAATCTTTGTCCACCAAACTGTGCTTTTCCACCAAGTGGTTGCTGAGTGATAAGTGAGTATGGTCCAATGGATCTTGCATGCATTTTGTCATCAACCATGTGATGCAGTTTTAGCATATATATAAATCCAACTGTAGCCGGTTGATCAAAACGTTTACCGGTTCCACCATCATAAAGGAAAACTTTTCCGTTTTCCGGAAGATTGGCTTGTTTCATATAATCGTTAATTTGGTCAATATTAGCACCATCAAAAATTGGAGTCTGAAATTTTAATCCTAATTCTTTACCTGCCCAACCAAGAACAGTTTCATAAATTTGACCAAGGTTCATACGTGATGGTACACCAAGTGGGTTAAGAACAATATCTACTGGACTTCCGTCTTCGAGGAATGGCATATCTTCTTCTCTCACTATTTTTGCAACAATACCTTTGTTACCATGCCGTCCAGCCATTTTGTCTCCAACTTTAAGTTTACGTTTTTTAGCAACATAAACTTTTGCCATTTGAATTATTCCTGTTGGAAGATCGTCTCCAACTGTTGTAATAAATTTCTTACGATTAAAAATACCTAAAAACTCTTTGTATTTAATATTGTAATTATTTATTAATGTATTAATAAGTTCGTTTTTTAGACTATCAGTAGTCCATTTATTAGGGTTGATATTTGAATAATCAAGTCCTAATAAAAGTTTTTGAGAAAACTTGGTTTTTTTAGGAATAACCATTTCCTTGTAATTATTATATACTCCCTGTGATGATCTTCCACTTACAATAATTGTTAATTTATCAACAAGTTTAAGTTTTAGATTAGCAATATTTTTTTGAAATTCTTTCTCAAGTTCAGCTATAATTTCTTTTTCAGTAATTTTTGTTTTCTTGTCTTTAATTATTCTTGAGAAAAGTTTTTTGTCAACAACAACTCCTTTCATTGAAGGAGGAGCTTTTAATGATGCATTTTTAACATCTCCTGCTTTATCACCAAAGATTGCCCGAAGTAATTTTTCTTCGGGAGTAGGATCGCTTTCGCCTTTAGGAGTAATTTTTCCAATGAGAATATCACCTTCATTAACTTCGGCACCTATTCTAATCATTCCTTTTTCGTCAAGATCTTTAGTAGCTTCGGCACTAACATTTGGAATATCATTTGTTAACTCTTCAACTCCACGTTTTGTATCTCTAACTTCTAAAGAGAATTCTTCGATGTGTACTGATGTAAAAATATCTTCTTTAACAACTTTTTCAGAGATTACGATAGCATCTTCAAAATTATATCCTTTCCAAGGCATAAAAGCAACCTTAAGATTTCTTCCTAATGCTAGTTCACCATTTTGAGTTGCATAGCCTTCGCAAAGTACTTGTCCTTTTACAACTTTACTGCCTTTAACAACAATAGGGCGAAGGTTGATACTTGTATTTTGGTTAGTTCTCTTAAATTTTATTAAATTGTATGTTTTAATATCATCATCGAAGCTTGTCAGTCTTTGATTTTCATCTCTGGAATATTTAATAACGATTTTATTAGAATCAACATACTCAACTACTCCATGACCTTCAGCATTGATAAGAACTCTTGAATCTCTTGCAACAAAACCTTCGATTCCTGTTCCAACTATTGGTGCTTCAGCATTAAGTAGTGGAACAGCCTGACGCATCATATTTGATCCCATCAAGGCTCTGTTTGCATCATCATGTTCAAGAAATGGAATCAATGAGGCAGCAATAGAGGCAATTTGATTTGGTGCGATATCAATAAGGTCAACTTTTTCTCTTTCAATAATAGGATAATCAGCAAGATAACGTCCTTTAACTTTTTTGTTTGTAAAACTTCCATCTTCATTTAAAATAGTACTTGCTTGTGCTATTATTTTGCTTTCTTCTTCTTCTGCAGTAAGATAAATAGGATCTTCATCTAGTTTTATTTTACCGTTTTTAACTGTTCTGTATGGTGTTTCAATAAAACCAAGTTTATTAATTTTCGCAAATACACAAAGAGAAGATATCAAACCAATATTTGGACCCTCAGGTGTTTCGATTGTACATAATCGACCGTAATGAGTAAAGTGAACATCACGAACCTCGAAGCCAGCTCTCTCACGTGAAAGACCACCTGGTCCTAATGCAGAAATTCTTCTTTTATGAGTTACCTCAGATAATGGATTTGTTTGATCCATAAATTGAGATAATGCATTGGTACCAAAAAATGAATTGATTACAGAAGAAAGAGTTTTTGCATTAATAAGATCGGTAGGTGTAAACACCTCATTGTCTCTAACATTCATTCTTTCGCGAATAGTACGAGCCATTCGTGTAAGTCCGACACCAAACTGAGATGAAAGCTGTTCTCCAACTGTTCTTACTCTACGATTACTCAAGTGATCAATATCATCAACATCAGTTCTTGCATTTGCAAGTTTGACCAGATATTTGATTATAGAAATAATGTCTTCTTTTGTAAGAACTTTAGTTTCGACAGGAATATTCAGACTCAATTTTTTATTGATCTTGTATCTTCCAACTTCACCAAGGTCATAGCGTCTATCAGAGAAAAATAATTTATCGATAATTCCTCTTGCAGTTTCTTCATCAGGTGGTTCAGCATTTCTAAGCTGACGGTAGATGAATTCTACAGCTTCTTTTTCAGAGTTTGCTGTATCTTTTTGAAGAGTGTTAAAGATAATGGAATAATCAATTCTTTGTCCTTCTTCTTTTTCTTTATGAAGAAGAATATTTTTTATTCCTGCATCAATAATCTGATCAATGTGTTGATTTTCGAGTATTGTTTCACGATCTATAATAACTTCAGTACGTTCGATTGAAACAACTTCTCCGGTATCTTCATCAACAAAATCTTCAATCCATGATTTAACAACTCTCGCTGCTAAACTTCGTCCGATAACTCTTTTCAGACCTGCTTTGCTGACTTTTACATCTTCGGCAAGGTCGAAAATTTCTAATATTTCCTGATCGCTTTCATAACCAATAGCTCTTAATAATGTTGTTACAGGAAGTTTTTTCTTTCTGTCGATGTAAGCATACATCACATTATTAATATCAGTTGTAAATTCCATCCAGGAACCTCTAAAAGGTATAATCCTGGCAGAATACAACTGTGTGCCATTTGCGTGAAAACTTGTACCAAAAAATACTCCGGGCGACCGGTGTAATTGAGACACAATAACTCTTTCGGCACCATTAACTATGAAGGTACCTTTCGGACTCATATAGGGAATCATTCCAAGATATACATCTTGAATGATTGTTTCAAAATCCTCGTGATCAGGATCGGTACAATAAAGTTTTAGTTTAGCTTTAAGTGGTACACTGTATGTTAAACCTCTTTCGATACATTCATTAATTGAATATCTTGGAGGATCGATAAAATACTTCAAAAATTCAAGAACGAAATTGTTTCTTGCATCAGTAATTGGAAAGTTATCACTAAAAACTTTATATAAGCCCTCATTAATACGATTTTCAGGGTTTGTTTCCAGTTGGAAAAAATCCTGAAAAGATTTTAATTGTACATCAAGAAAGTCAGGGTATGGAAAACGACTTTTTGTAGATGCAAAATTTATTCTATCAAATGTTTGTGAAGCCAAGATTTTATAAGTTTTAATCCTGCCTTTCGGCAGAAATGTTTGTAGTATATATTATTAATTATCAAAGTCATAATTAGACAATCAATTATGTAGTCAAAACTATAAAAGTTTATGTTCTTTTGATATAAAACAAATCACTACCTTACTTAACCTCTACCTCTGCTCCGGCTTCTTCTAATTGTTTTTGTAATGCTTCTGCTTCATCTTTAGTGATTCCTTTTTTGATAGCTGCGGGAGCTGAATCAACTAATTCTTTAGATTCTTTAAGTCCAAGACTTGTAAGTTCTTTTACTAATTTAACAACTGCAAGTTTAGATTGTCCGTGAGCTTTGAGTATTACGTCAAATTCAGTTTGCTCTTCAGCTTCAGCAGCACCTTCACCGCTTGCTGGACCTGCAACAACAGCAGCAGCAGCTGGTTCAATACCGTATTCTTCTTTAAGAATGTTAGCTAATTCGTTTACTTCTTTAACTGTTAAGCTTACTAACTGTTCTGCAAAATTTTTTAAATCTGCCATTTTAATATGATTTTTTGTGATGTTTTTTAAAATTGAATTGTTTTTTATTTACTTAGAATTGTTATTCTGATTTTTCAGATAAAGTTTCTAATATTCCAGAGATTTTTTGCCCACCTGATTTTAAAGCTGAAATAACATTTTTGGCCGGTGATTGAAGTAATCCAATGATATCTCCAATAACCTCTTCTTTTGATTTGATGTTTGATAATAAATCAAGTTGATCATCTCCAAAGTAAGTTGCCTCTTCAATAAATGCTGCTTTAAGAATAGGTCGATCATTTGTTTTTCTGAATTCTTTGATAATTTTTGCCGGAGCATTACCTACCTGAGCAAACATAATAGATGTAGGACCTGTGCATGAATCAACAAGTGATTCAAAGTCTTTTTCGCATCTATCAAATGCTTTTTTCAAAAATGTATTTTTAACTACTTGAAGTTTTATATCTCTTTTGTAGCAAATACTTCTTAATAAAGTTGTATTTGCAGCGTTAAGACCTGAAATATCAGTAAGATAAAAATAATTACTATTAGATAATTGTTCCGCTAAAGAATCAATAAGTTGATTTTTTTCTTCTTTTCTCATAAAATTCTATTTATTCAAAATGAATTATGCGGTTATTGATTTCTGTTCGATTTGCACACCAGGACTCATAGTACCTGAAATATAGATACTTTTTACATAAGTGCCTTTTGATGATGCAGGTTTAAGTTTAATAATTGTTGTTAATAATTCTCTAGCGTTATCGACTAATTTTTCTTTGTCGAAAGAGCTTTTGCCTATACCGGCGTGAATTATTCCAAATTTATCTACTTTAAAATCAATTTTCCCTGCTTTAACTTCGTTAATAGCTTTCGCGATATCCATTGTTACAGTACCTGTTTTTGGGTTTGGCATTAAACCTCTTGGGCCTAATATTCTACCAAGTGCTCCAACTTTTGGCATAACGCTTGGCATAGTAATTACTACGTCAATGTCAGTCCATCCGCCTTTGATTTTTTTTATGTACTCATCTAATCCGTAATAGTCAGCGCCAGCATTTTTTGCTTCTTCTTCTTTATCGGGAGTACATAATACAAGTACTTTAACTGTTTTTCCAGAACCGTGAGGTAAAGTAACTGATCCACGCACCATTTGATTTGCCTTTTTTGGATCTACACCTAATCTTACGTTTAGATCTACAGATGAATCAAATTTTGTGCTTATCAGTTCTTTTACAACATCAACAGCTTCTGTTAAAGAATATTTGGTATTGCTGTCAAATTTTGCTAAAGCTTCTTTTCTTTTTTTTGTTAATTTAGCCATTTCACTTCCTGTTACAGTTATTAATATTCGGTTATTATAAATAAACAATGCAAAATTTTAAATTGTCTGAATAACTTTTATTTAACAACTTAATTTGGATTGTTATTAATTGTTAGCAAAAGGTGATTTACCTTTTATTTTTACTCCCATGCTTCTTGCTGTTCCTGCAACCATTTTCATAGCTGAATCAACATTAAAAGCATTCATGTCAACCATTTTGCCTTCGGCAATAGTCTTAACCTGATCCCATGAAATAGATGCTACTTTTGTTATATTAGGTTCTGGAGAACCTTTTTTGAGTTTGGCAGCTTCTAATATTTGCACCGGAACAGGTGGAGTTTTAATAATAAAAGTAAATGACTTATCCTTAAAAACAGTAATAATAACCGGAATAACCTTACCAGCTTGCTCTTGAGTACGCGCATTAAACTGCTTGCAAAACTCCATAATATTTACACCCTTTGCACCTAATGCAGGACCAACTGGTGGAGATGGATTTGCTGCGCCTCCTTTGATTTGTAATTTGATTAATCCGCTAATTTCTTTTGCCATTGTAATCTTTAATTATAATTTATAAAAGTAAATTGATAACATTATTCTTTTTCTACCTGCATAAAACCAAGTTCTAATGGAGTTTTTCTGCCGAAGATTTTAACCATAACCTTAAGTTTCTTTTTGTCTTCATTAATTTCTTCAATAATTCCAGTAAAACTATTAAATGGTCCATCAGTTACTTTCACAGATTCTCCAACAATAAATGGTACATTAATTTCCTCTCCTTGTTCTGCCAACTCATCAACTTTACCTAAGATTCTGTTGACTTCTGCCGGACGAATAGCATCGGGTTTGCCTTTAGTACCTATAAATCCCAATACATTTGGGATATTCTTTACTATATGAAGCACCTCTCCAATAAGTACAGCTTCGATAAGAATATATCCGGGAAAATAATTCCTTTCTTTACTTATCTTTTTGCCTTTGCGTACCTGAAAAACCTTTTCAGTTGGTATAAGTATCTGAGTAATAAAATCGCCAAGCTCAAGACGGTCAATCTCACTTTCAAGATATTCCTTAACCTTTTTTTCCTTGCCGCTTATCGCCTTTACTACATACCATTTTTTTACTTGATTACTCATACCATTTAAAAACAGTGATTAAAAATTGTTATCAAAAAAAAATAATATTAGAATAATTTGTAAAAATTTTCTAATATAGTTTGAAACGAAATATCCATCATATATACTACTACTGCAATAATAAGGGAAGCAATGGATACTACAATTGAACTATTTTGTAACTCACTCCAAGATGGCCATGATACCTTATGCATAAGTTCGTCATAGCATTCCTTGATGTAGTTTAATATTTTTATTTTCGCCATTTGTTAATATTTTTTTGCACGGGTGGTAGGAATTGAACCCACAACCAATGGTTTTGGAGACCACTACTCTACCAATTGAGCTACACCCGTATTAAAATATTTAAAGAACATTTTATATGGCAGAATTAGGCTCTCAAAATAAAAAAAGCCTAATTCATAAACCAGTATTTATTTTGTTTCTTAGTCAAGAATTTCAGTTACCTGACCAGCTCCAACAGTACGTCCACCTTCACGAATTGCAAATCTTAAACCTTTGTTCATAGCAATTTCTGAGATAAGATGAGTTTCGATTGTTAGGTTGTCACCAGGCATTACCATCTCAACACCTTCTGGAAGAATCATTTCTCCAGTAACATCAGTTGTTCTGAAATAGAATTGTGGTCTGTATTTATTATGAAATGGAGTGTGACGTCCACCTTCTTCTTTTTTAAGGATATAAACCTCAGCTTTAAAATTTTTGTGAGGAGTTACAGATCCTGGTTTAGCAATTACCATACCTCTGCAAATTGCTTTTTTGTCGATACCTCTTAATAATAGACCTGCATTATCTCCAGCTTCTCCACGGTCTAAGATTTTTCTGAACATCTCAACACCAGTAACAACTGATTTGAGTTTTTCAGCTCCCATACCAATGATGTCAACAGGATCACCTGAGTTAATAATACCGGTTTCTATTCTACCTGTAGCAACAGTACCTCTACCTGTAATTGAGAAAATATCTTCAACAGGCATTAGAAATGCTTTGTCAATGTCACGCTTTGGTAGTGGAATCCACTCGTCACAAGCAGCCATAAGTTCAACTACTTTTTCTACCCATTTTTCTTCTTCGTTTAGTGCACCTAAAGCAGAACCTTGAATAATAGGAGTGTTTTCTCCATCAAATTTGTAGAATGAAAGAAGATCTCTTATTTCCATTTCTACTAATTCTAAAAGCTCTTCGTCATCTACCATGTCAACTTTGTTCATAAAAACAACAAGTTTTGGTACACCAACCTGACGTGCAAGAAGGATATGCTCACGAGTTTGTGGCATAGGACCATCAGTTGCAGCAACAACTAGAATGGCACCGTCCATTTGAGCAGCACCGGTTACCATGTTTTTAACATAGTCGGCGTGACCAGGACAGTCAACGTGTGCGTAATGTCTGTTTTCTGTTGAATACTCAACATGAGCAGTATTAATTGTAATACCTCTTTCCTTTTCTTCAGGAGCATTGTCAATTGAGTCAAAAGACGCAAATTCAGCTAAGCCTGATGCTTGAAGGTTTAAAGTAATTGCAGCGGTTAATGTTGTTTTACCGTGGTCAACGTGACCAATGGTTCCAATATTAACATGGGGTTTGGATCGATCAAATTGTTCTTTAGCCATATCAAAAGTGTTTAATTGTTGTTTACTAGTTTAATATAATTATATTGTCTTTTTAGAGCCAATGACGAGAATTGAACTCGTGACCCCTTCCTTACCAAGGAAGTGCTCTACCCCTGAGCTACATCGGCTTGTGTAAGGTTCATGAGCGGAAAACCGGGCTCGAACCGGCCACCTACAGCTTGGAAGGCTGTCGCTCTACCAAATGAGCTATTTCCGCATTATTTCAGAATTGGAGTGATTTCTGAAAAAATTGTTTACAAGAAACGTTATTCATTAAGTAATGAACATTTATACTCCAGTTGTGGGGAGAGGAGGATTCGAACCTCCGAAGGCTTTGCCAACAGATTTACAGTCTGCCCCGTTTGACCGCTCTGGAATCTCCCCTCGTTTAATTATTTTAAGAATATGAGCCGATGGACGGATTCGAACCGCCGACCGGCTGATTACAAATCAGCTGCTCTGGCCAACTGAGCTACATCGGCCTAAAATAACATAAACTCCTTTAAATAAACAAATAACTTACCTTCGTTTTAAAAGGAGTGCAAAAATATATATTATTAACTTAATAACCAAAGAAAATTTAAATATTTCTAAAAATAATTATTTTCTATAATTGGTTTCGGTTTTCCCTTTATGTTTTCTTAGTTGTCTTCGTAGTGCTTCTACTGCAATATCAGTGGATTCTTCAAATGTTTTGCTTTGTTTTTTAACGAAAAAATCTTCTCCTTTTACTGATGTTTTTATTTCAGTAATTTTGTTAAAGCTTTTATCGTTTTTGTCAACTTTCAATATTACTTCACTTTTTAATACACTATCATGGTAATTGGATAGTTTCTCAACTTTTTCTGTGATAAATTCTCTTAGTTTTGTGTCTGCTTTAAAATTAATTGATTCAATTTTAATGTTCATAATTTACCTCCTATTTTTTCGCCTTTGGATGAGCGTGATTATATATTGATTTTAACTTGTCTATTGTATTATGAGTGTACACCTGAGTTGATGATAAGTTTGAGTGCCCGAGAAGTTCTTTTATTGCATTTAAGTCTGCACCATTATTTAGCATATGCGTTGCAAAAGTATGTCGTAAAACATGTGGGCTCTTTTTTGATAATGTAGTTACTATATTAAGGTATGAATTAATGATTCTATATACTAGTTTTGAGTACATCTTTTTCCCTTTAATTGTAACAAACAAATAAGTAGTTACATCCGATTCACTAATTTCTTTATGTTTTTTTATAATATATGTGTTTAGTAAATCACTCAGTTTATTACTAAACGGTATTATACGTTCTTTATTTCGCTTTCCGATAACTTTTATTGTTAATCTTTTCAGGTCAATATCTTGTTCTTTTATGTTAATAAGTTCCGATGATCTTATTCCTGTTGCATAAAAGACTTCGATTATTGTTTTATCTCTTACTGATGTGAAATCATCTCCAAAATCTATATCATTTAATAAGGTACTCATTTTATTTTTTTCAACAAATTCTGGTAGCCTTTTGGATGTTTTTGGTGATGTGACTTTGTGCATAGGGTTAATGGATATTTTTTCTTCTCTAATCAAATATTTGAAAAATGATTTTAATGATGATAGTTTTCTGTTTATTGATCGGGTTGATAAACCTTTTTCCATTAATTCAACAATCCATGATCTAATAATAATGTGGTCGACTTTCTTTTCGTCAATTATTTCGTATTTTTCTTTTATGAATTGAAAGAATTGAGTTATGTCTTTCTTATAGGCAGTAATAGTGTGGTTTGAAAACCTCTTTTCGAATTGAATATGTTGATAAAATTTTCTTTGCACCATTAAATAAAAATAGGAAGAAACGATATCTCAAAGATACAATAAAATATCTTCAAAACAAAATTTCTTCCTAATAAAATAAATAAATTATTTTATTAAATTTCGGCTTTATCTCTTAGCTGCTGAACGTAAATTGCTTTTAATTTTTGCTCTCTTTTTATTATCGAAGGCCTGTCAAATTGTTGTCTGGCTCTTATTTCTTTTACAACACCAGTTTTTTCGTATTTTCTTTTATACTTTTTTAAAGCTCTTTCGATACTTTCTCCGCTCTTTACAGGTACTATTATCATATTATTCTCTTTCTTTTTGAATTATCATTTTTTCGGTTTGCAAAAGTAAAACAAAAAAACTAATAACAAAACAAATTATTGCAATAAATTTGATAAAAGAAAATCAGTCATTCGTTTATATAAATGCATTCTTGTATTTTTACCGGTATAAATTCCATGGTTACTGTTTGGATAAAGCTGCATCTCAAATTGTTTATTTGCTGCTACCAATGCAGTTACCAAGTCAATTGAGTTTTGAACATGAACATTGTCATCGGCAGTTCCATGAATCAAAAGAAAATTACCTTTTAATTTGTCAACATGATTAATTGGTGAATTGTCATCGTATCCATTTGCATTTTCCTGAGGTGTTCGCATAAACCTCTCAGTGTATATATTGTCATAATATCTCCAATTTGTTACCGGTGCAACTGCAATTCCTGTACTGAAATAATCGGATCCTTTTGTCATACATAAAGTAGACATATATCCGCCATAACTCCATCCAAATATTCCAATTCTATTTGCATCAATATAATCAAGGGAGCCTAAATATTTAGCAGCTTCAATCTGGTCAATTGTTTCGTATTTCCCAAGTTGCATATAGGTCATCTTTTTAAATTCTTCTCCTCTTGCTCCTGTTCCTCTGTTATCGACAGAAACTACAATTATTCCTTTTTGTGCCAGCATTTGTTCCCATAAATCACTACCCCAACTATTCTGTATGGTTTGCGATCCGGGTCCTCCATATATTGTAAAAAGAACCGGATATTGTTTTTCTTTATCAAAGTTTGGTGGGAGAATTTTCCATGCATTAAGCTCAACGTTTTCTGAAGTTGTTATTGTAAAGAATTCTTTTTTGCTGAAATTATATTCTTTTATTGTTTTCAGAAGTTTTGAGTTATCTTCAAGTACTCTTATTTGTTTCCCATTTGCTTTATTTACTGTTATTACTGAAGGGGTATTTGCATCAGAAAAAGTATTAATAAAGTATTTATAATCTGAACTAAATCTGGCTCTGTTTGTTCCTTTACGGGATGATAGCTTGTTTTTATTTCCCTTTAAATCAACACTGTAAATATCTCGATTTAGAGGTGATGATTCGGCAGATGTATAATAAACTATTTGTTTTTTTTCGTCAAATCCTATAAGATCAGTAATTACCCAATTTCCTTTAGTGAGTTGTTTTACAAGCTCTCCATTCATTTTATATAAATAAATATGGTAATATCCGTCTTTTTCGCTGGTAAAAAGAAAATGCTCATTATCATCCAAAAAAGTTAAATGGTCAGTGATATCAATGTAATATTTATTAGTTTCGGTATAAATTACTTTTGATTCTCCATTTTTTGGGTCAGCAAAAAGTATCTCTAACTTATTTTGTAAACGATTCATTCTTTGAATTGATAAAATTTCATTGTTTTTGGTCCATTTTATCCTTGGAATATATTGGTCAGTTTCTTCGCCGATATCCATTTTAACTGTTTTTTCATTGGTAATATTATAAGTAAATATATTTACAATTGAATTGTCTTCACCAGCTTTTGGGTATTTATATTTATATTCTTCCGGATATAAATCGCCATATTTTAAAAAGCAAAATTCTTTAACATTGCTTTCATCAAATTTATAAAAAGCAATTTTTTCTCCATTGGGTGACCAGAAAAAAGCTCTTGTAAAACCGAATTCTTCTTCATATACCCAATCTGTTGTTCCATTGATAATATTATTATAAAGTCCGTCTTTTGTAATTTGTGTTTCGGTGTTACTTATCAGGTTTTTAATAAATAAATTATTATTACGAATAAATCCTACTTTAGAACCATCAGGCGAAAAACTTGCCAGTCGTTGTTTGCCGTTCTCAGATAATTGTTGTAAAGTTTTGTTTTTAATATCCCAAATATAAAATTCCGATTTTGATGAGTATCTGTAAATATATTCTGTTTTTGTTGGAAAAAGAATTTTGTTCTCATCTTTACTAAAAGTATAATTTACTAATCTTATATTTTCTTTTTTTCCTTCAGGAATTAATTCTGATGCAGTTACAATTGTTTTTACATAATTACCATTCTTGTATTTATATACATTTATTGAATCGTTTTCTAAAACAGAATAATAGCTTCCATTTGCCATCGATCTCATTCCATAAACTCTTTTCTGATGAAGCTTTCCGCTTGCATAAATATCATTTAAGGTAATTTCTTTTGTTTGGCTTTGAGCATTTGATAATTCTGAAAAGATGAATAAAAAAATACTAAATGACAGTCCAATTATTTTAAATTTCATAATAATTATATTTTGAATTGATAAAATTTTTTGTCAAAAGTAAATTATTTACAGATTATACCAAACAAAAAAACTTCAATTAATTGAGAATAGATGATTTCTTTAAAAAAAATGAAAAATAATTACAAAGATTCAGAGATTTTATTATTTTTGTTTTTGGGGGATATTAGCTCAGTTGGTTTAGAGCATCGCCTTGACAGGGCGGGGGTCAGTGGTTCAAATCCACTATGTCCCACCATTGCAGGGAATTAGTTTTGAAACAACTTTGCTTTTTTTCCGTATAAATTATTCAAAACTTAAAATTGAATGTTTCATTATTTTTTAATGAAATAAAATTATTAATTATTAGAATATTTGCAAACCAATAAAACTTAGTAATATTGAAAAAGACAATAATATATACCTTAATTTCAGCAATAATATTTAGTTTAAATATTACTGATATTCAGGCACAAGATGGAAATTTTTCTCAATTTTTTAATAATCCACTTTATTATAATCCGGCTTTTGTTGGACTTAATAAAGGATTAAAGGCAAGGCTTCATTATCGTAATCAGTGGTATGATCTTCCGGGTGATTTTTCTAATTATAATTTTAGTTTAGATATAGCCGACAGAGATTTTCCTGGTGCTGGAGGATTAGGATTCATGGTAAATTCGACTAGTGAGGGAGTTGGATATTTTCAAAATACTACGGTAGGATTCATGCCATCAGTTAGAATTCCATTAGCTGAAAATTTTATTATGCAAGTAGGAGCAATGGCTTCATTTGTGCAGAGACAAATAAATTGGGGCAATTTGGTTTTTAGTGATGAACTAAATGGAATGCATGGAAATATTGGTCAATCTACTTTTATTCCACCAACTGATGATAAAATGATTTACCCTGATTTTAGTTTTGGAGGCTTATTTCAGATTTCAGGAGAAGGGGTTACAGGAGTTTTTGGCGGTGCAGCACACCATTTAACCCAACCGTCACAATCTTTTTTCGACTGGGGGTCATCACTTGAACGCAGGTATGTTGTTCATGGTGATATTATTTTTGATATTGGCCAGAAAACAGGTTATTTTGTAAGAAAGAAAGGATTTAAACTTAATCCTGGAATCATTTGGCAATATCAGGCTAAAATGAATTTGTATTCGGTAGGAATGAATTTTTATTTTACCAGGATGTATTTTGGATTGTGGTATAGAAATGAATCTCTCGAATACGATACTCATTCTGACTTTGTTCTTCTCGCAGGAGTTTATATTCCTTTTGGTGATATTGCAAGACTAAAATTAATGTATAGTTATGACATGGCAGTTACTGCTGGTCAAACATATACAGGTCCATCAAACGAAATATCTCTAATTTTTGAATTTGATGATATTAAATTAACAAGTTCAAAGAAAAAATATCGTTCAATTAGAGGACGAAAAATTATTGAAGAAACCCTTGAGTGTACACCTTTTTAATATAGTTTAAATCGGGATTTGAAATTTATTTAATTTCTAATCCCGAATCTTTTACCTTAAATAAAAATTTCTTAAGCTTCTTGTTGTGCCTGAATAGCCGTTATTAAAACTGTGTTAACAATATCTTTAACAGAGCAACCTCTGCTCAAATCATTTACAGGTTTGTTTAGACCTTGAGAAACAGGACCTACTGCTAAAGCATTTGATGCTCGTTGTACAGCTTTATATGTATTGTTACCTGTATTAAGGTCAGGAAAAATATAAACTGTTGCTTTTCCAGCTACTTCGCTATTTGGCATTTTTTTCAATGCAACGCTGGCATCGTATGCTGCGTCATATTGAATTGGCCCTTCAATTTTTATATCAGGACGACGTTTACGGGCTATCTCGGTTGCTTCTCTTACTTTATCAACATCTTTTCCTTTCCCTGATTCACCGGTAGAATATGAGAGCATTGCTACGCGGGGTTCAATACCAAACAAACTGGCAGTATCTGCAGAGCTAATTGCAATATCAGCTAACTCTTCAGAGTTTGGATTTGGATTAAATGCGCAATCACCATAAGCAAGAACTCTGTCTTCAAAGCACATTAAAAAACAACTTGAAATAACAGAAAACTCTGGTTTTGATTTTATAAATTCAAAAGAAGGACGAATAGTGTGTTGTGTTGTATGAGCAGCACCTGAAACCATTCCGTCGGCATGGTTTTTAAATACCATCATTGTTCCAAAGTAACTTACATCGTGCATCACATCGAATGCCATTTCTTTTGTAATTCCTTTATGTTTTCTAAGGTGATAATAAGTTAATGCATAATCATTAATAAGATCATTATCATAAGGATCAATAATGTTTACTCCTTCTAATTTTAAATGCAGCTCTTCAGCTCTGGCAAAAATATCATCTTCATTTCCTAATAATGTAATCTCAACAACGTTTCTTCGGAGTAGAATTTCTGCAGCTCTAAGAATACGATCATCCATACCTTCCGGAAGAACAATATGTTTGCTATTTGAACGTGCTCTTTCAAAGAGTTCGTATTCAAACATTATTGGAGTTATTACGTTAGAAGGTGTAACATCTATTATTTCTTTAAGTTTAGTATCATCAACAAATGCTTCGAAGTGACCTTGTGCCATTGCTAACCTTCGTTCGTTATCAGGCTTTAATGTTGCTTTTGTATTATTAATATTTATTGCAGTTGTGTATGTGTCTGTATCAACTTCAAATACAGCAACAGGTAGTTTCTTAATACCCCTGATTAATTTCATTAAATCACTATTAATTTTAAAACCTCCAGTAAGAATAATACCGGCAATTTTTGGAAAATTATCGGATAAGAAAGTCATGAAAAGAGTAATAAGAATATCCGATCTGTCGCCTGGAGTTATTACCAATGTTCCTGCTTCGTTATGTTTTAAAATGTTTTCGATTGTCATTGCACCAACTTTGTAGTTAGTAACATCGTAATCAAGTACATTTTCGTCGCCATAAACATGATTTGCTTTTAATGCATTTGCAATTTGTCTAATGGTAAGCTTTTGAAGCAACTCTAATTCAGGAACAACAAAGTTAATTTCATTATTTGTACTTAATGATTCGAGTAATTTAACAATTTCTTCAAGGTGTTCGTTTTTAACACGATTAACAAGTATTCCTAAAAAATTAGAGTTTTCATTTATAAGAAGGCTTTTTGTAAGTTGAACTGTATTGGCAATTTTATCAACATTTTTATCTTTTCCGCAAACAACTGCTAAAATTGGAGCATTAAGATTGTTTGCAACTCTGGAATTAAATTCAAATTCAAACGGTTTTAAAGAACCTGTAAAATCAGTACCTTCAATTAGAACAAAATCACATTCAGATTCCAGTTTTTTATATTTATTAATAATTGTTGTGATAACTGTGTCAAAATCATCGGTATTAATTAGCTTGAATGCTTCTTTACTAGTCATTCCATACATTAAATCATGATCAAAAGGAAGTTTAAATCGTTTTGAAACAAGATTAATATCATGATCAGGTTTTTTTTCAAGCCTGATAATAGGCCTGAACAGTCCTACTCTTTTGATGTGTCTTGTTAAGATATTCATGATTCCGAGAACAATCAAAGATTTTCCGGATTCTGCTTCTGTAGCAGCAATGTAAAGGTTTCTTGACATGGGATTAATTCTATATTTTTTTCCTCTTTTTTTTGGGCTGCGAAATTACAAATTACATTTTGATTTCTGGGGGTTGATATTAATTTTTACAGATTAAAATTATTATTAGTATAGTAAAAAAAAAGAGCCTACTTTGCAAATAATTC
>CAYOKJ010000047.1:0-21329 GCA_964404485.1 uncultured Bacteroidales bacterium
TAATGCGGTACAAAACAAAACTGGAAATTTTGCAATTCTGTTCCGTACAAGTATATTTCAAAATATTAGGTACAAATATACTATTCATTAAAATTGTGGCAGCAATGATTTTGTGATTTTTTTTCACAAATCTCCTTATGCCATAACTACGCTAACAAAAGAGAATATATGACCGTTAATTCTTGAAAAAAATATTTAATAAAATGATGAATATACTCAGGTAACTCAGAAACACCTTTAAACATAAATTTCTATAAAAGGTTGAAAAATATTAAATTAGATAAACATGATATCTAATTATTTTTTTATATATTTGAAAAAATAAAATTATAACATATATTTTCTACATAGTAATAGCGTATTAAACAATATTTTAACAAAATAAAAATTGGATATATTTAGATATAAACGGAATATTTGGGTTATATTTATGTTAGGCACAAGCTGGTGAAACTAAACAGAATGGTAAATTTGCTACAAGAAAGTATTGAAATGGAAAGCCACCGCACAAATAGTACATTTGGTTTTTTGCCAACACAAAATACCACGCTAAAAAACCAAAAGAGCTATTTTTTTCAACACACCACTGACTGAAAACTTGCATTTTATTATGCAAATTATGATAAAGAAACTGAATGAAAAAACAAATTGAAAATTACTTAAATCTAATATTTCAAGAGATAGAGGAAAATCTATCGACAGAATTTGATATAAATCAAATTAAATTTGAAGACTTTCAAACTTTTGATTTCGTTAATTTTCAATTGATATATCAATACATTTTAGACGAAAATAAAAATGATTTCTTTATTGGCTTACCAGAAGATAATTATAGACCAAATTTTTATTGCTCAATATTTCATTCATTAGTATTGATAAAGCTCTATCAAAATTATTTCAGTTATGAAAAATCAAAACCTGTATTAAAAAAAGGAGATTTGATTTATACCAAATACCAGAATAAGAAAAGAGTTTGCGAAATCAAGAATACTATCAATGGTAATATTAAAATAAATTTAAAGTTTCCTGAAAAAAATGAGCATATATATGACTTCGAATTAAAAGGAAGAAAACACACTAAAATCAACCCTAATCTGTCAAATGGCAGAAATACAGCTAAGAATATTGATGATTATTCTAATTTCCTTTCAAAAAATTTCGGAAATGACTTTCCGTTTATTACTGACTTTAAGAATCGAACAATTGTAATAGCCGACCAAAAGTTTTTTAAAGAAAGTAAACATTTACCTATTAGATACACCAACAAAAATGGAAAGATTAGAAATGACTTGCCCTTCTTTAATTATCTAATTGAGTGTTGCAATAATTTTGAGACTGCAAAAAAATTCCTTCTAAAAACAAACCAAACTTTTGATGAAATAATTGTAATAGGTGATTCAAAGTATTTAAACAGCTTTGATTCAATTTTGCAAGAGGCAAAATATCAGGGCAAAGTGAAAAATATAATATTGATTGGAGCACTCAAACCCAATACACCTAATGAATTTACCGAATGGCTTTGGTCTAATGATGAAACTAAACTTGCTAATAATGAATTACCTAATCTTCCACGGAAAATAGTTTTGAAAAATGAAGAGTTATATTCAAAACTTATTGAGTTTAAAAATGAAATAGAAAATATAAATAATGAAAGTTCAGTTAATCTTTCGTTTTTATTGAAATACACTAATTTTTATTTCAGAATTATTATGACTAATTCTAATTTGTCAAAAGAAATTTATCAGGAATACACAGAAAGGCTTGGAAACTACTTTAAAAGCGATGGTTTTGAAGAAGAATTGAATAGTTTCTTTTACAACAAGGATATTTGGAATTCTGAAACAATAAATGATTACACTAATAGGATTTTCAATATATTTTCAGAAATATCTCAAATTTTAGCAAAGGAAAATTTGAAATGGAATTATATAAAAGAAAAATCAAAAGAGGTAAAGAGCTTATTTCTGATAGTCGAGAAAAAGAGTTATGATGCTGTTCAGAGCCAAATTAAAAGAGAGCGAATTCAAAATATTAAACTTATTAGTGATAAGAGAATTGATAGTGAAAAAGAGTATCTGGATAAATGGTTAAATGACTCTAAGAATTCCGAGAAAAAGACAATAATTATTCCCTATTTGAATAATGTTGTATTATTCAATAAACTAAAATCGATAAAAGGAACTTACGAAGTCTTGTGCTACGAAAATATAGATGAAATATCCTATGATAAAATTGAAGACTCTTATCGCAATGAAGAGAATAAGAGACTATCGCATCAAGACAGAGAAAAAATTTTCAAGTCAAATTTTCAATTTACAAATGAGACGAAGAAAAGAGAGTTGGATGATATTTTTAGTTTCAATATAGAAAGTGAGAGCTTTCAAAATAATTCATACGACAGCATAGATTTACCAAAAGGGAAAGCCTCCTATGAAATTACTTTTTCTGATAGTTCTACTGAAAAGTTTGATTCAACCAAAGGTGTTTTCTTGGTTGAAAACAATGACCTCATAAAAACAACCGTTGGCGAAATATATGAAGGTTCAATAATTCGGTTCTATCAAAATACAACTCCCAAAGAGTTTACTAAAATCCTAAAAATATTTGACACAGAAAACTTACTAAGTTCGTTTGACATATACTCAGTAAGTTGGAAAGAAACATTAAGAAAGTTGGCATTAAAGTTTGATAGAATTGAAAACTTATATGATAAGCTTTTCAAAGAACCATATAGAATAAACTTCAATACTTTTAGATTGTATTTTGATGAAAGTTCTCAAACAAGATTTCCAAGAATTAAAACATTGGAAGCAATAAAGGATTTCTGTTTGGCGAATAATGAAGCAGATGAACTTTTAGTAATTGAATTTGAGAAATTCAAGATTTATTCAAAAAAAGACCATTCTATTAGGCAACAAGCAGGGCGAATATTAGGAACCGATTTATTAGATTATGTTGCTTCAAATAAGTCAGAGGTGAGTGAATCGCTAAAAAGAATATCAAAAGTGATTTTAGATAAACTAACTGAAACAATTCAAGAAAAAGAGGTAATCAAAAAGACATTATTAGAAGATGAATAAATATATAGATGAGCCAAGATTAATCTTTAGAAATACAGTAAAAAACAACCTGATTGGCCCAGGTTCTGACGTTTTTATTTCAAATAAAGAAGAAGAAATCATCTCCGATTATCCTTTAAGTCGGTACTTTTCTGGAATCTTATTTCCTAAAAAGGAAGTTGTGGAACCAAAAAAGGATAGTATAGGAAATAATAATAATGTGAATGCCAATGCAGAAATTGAGGATCCTGCTGATGAAGTACTACCTCCTAAAAATGAAGAATCTAATAATAATTCAGAAGATGAAGAATCAGACAGTTCTAATAAAGCTCCAAAAGATAATAGTCCTCAATATTCAGAAGCTAATCAGTACTTTCCAACCAATTTTGGATTAACCTTTTGTGTCCCAAAGGAAACCGAAAGCATTAATGTAACTTTCAATTTTGCAAAATATTATCAATTGAAACCAGTCAATGCAAGTATTGAAATTGAAGAGAAGGATTATAAATGGTTTGTTGAACATCCTTTTAACTCTATAAGTCAATATTTAGAATTAAAGAATGGTTTTATGTTTCTAAAGGAAGAAAACTTTGAGAGAAGTGGTTTGGATGTTAGAACTTATAGAGCCAGATTTAAAGAAAACGAACAACAAGAAGAACTTATAAACAGTATTGGCTATAAAAAGGTAGAATTACTATTAGGTCGCCTTTGGAAAAGAGAGAAGCAAGAACCAGAAAACATTCCATTAAACTTGAATGAAATAAATATTGATGAGTCCAAAGAATATCCATTTTCAAAAGATAAAAACGGTACTAAAAAACTAGCTTGTTATTACAAAAAGATTTATGAAACTGGATATGGAAAATTCATAAAAATATTACTGGCAAATACAGAAAAACATCCTAAAAATGAATTCTCTTTCAGTAACGAATTACTCAACACAAAAGCTATTTTTCAAGGCGAGATTACAATTAGTGGTTCAACATTTTTACCATACAAACAATTGTCAGAAACAAACCCTTTTGATGAAGAACTTAATTTAATAAATTTCCAATATCGAAATGAGCATTCTTTTGGAATTGGTCACGGTTGTGCTGTTACTTGGAATAATGATAAAAATCCAACAGAACTAAAAACAACGTTCTTGCCCGAAGTTGACATTAAGCACTACAGTAATGAGTTTAAAAAAGATTTTCCTGAAGAGTTAAAAGAAATAACCGAATTAAAGAAACTATCAATTTGGACTGAATTAGATAAAAGCACAATAATTCAGAAGCTTAAATTATTTGCTGATGAATATAAAAAGTGGATTATTGAACAAGACGAAACTGCTGAAAATCCTAATTATCAGAAGTCATTAAATGAAATAATTGAAAAACAAGACCAAACATACGATCGTTTAATTAAAAATATTGAATTTTTACATTCAAATAATGTAGCGTTTCGTTCATTCTTGATTGCTAATACTGCAATGTATATTCAAATGCTTATTTCTAATAAAAATGTATTTGGAGTAAAAGGAATTGAAATAGCAGATATTGATAAAGCCCTTAATTATAATGATTTAAGTTTCTTTGAAAAGTTTAAGGATTGGAGTAAATTCTCCCCTAAGAAGCCTGAACCTCCAAAGTATAGACCTTTCCAGTTAGCTTTCTTTCTTTTAAATATTGAATCAATCATCAACGAAAAATCGGATGATAGAACAAATATTGTTGACTTACTTTGGTTTCCTACAGGTGGTGGTAAAACTGAAGCTTATTTGGCATTAACAGCATTTACGATAATCAGTAGAAGGATTTTGCATAAGGAAAATGCGGATGGTGTTTCTGTTATTATGCGTTATACCCTACGTTTATTAACTGCTCAACAATTTGAACGAGCAACGAAATTAATGCTTTCATTAGATTTTTTAAGAAGGCAATTTAACAATTCAGATATAAACCATTTTGGAAATTCAAAAATTTCAATAGGTATGTGGGTTGGAGCTTCAACCACTCCAAACTCATTTAAAGATTCAAAGGGTATTTGGAAAAAAATATCTGATGAGATAACGAAACTGAATAACAAAAAAGTAGGAGATTACAAAAAAGTAAATTCGTTACCAATTACCAATTGTCCTTGGTGTGGTTGTAATTTAGTGACACAAAATAATCTTGGGAATTTTGTGCAAGGTTATTCTGCTACAGATAAAAGTTTTTCTACAAAATGTATAAATCCCAGATGTGCTTTTAACGAAGAACTGCCAATCTTTTTTGTTGATGACCAAATTTATAATACTCCTCCAACTTTACTTTTTGCAACCGTTGACAAATTTGCAATGCTTTCTCACAGAAAAGAAGGTCATAAATTATTTAATTCCCTTCCAATAAATAGTAGCAAATTACCACCAGACTTAATTATTCAAGATGAATTACATCTATTGAGTGGTCCTTTAGGCTCTATAACTGGACTATATGAATCTATCGTTGAAATGCTTTCAACTAAAGGAGAAAAAAGACCCAAAATTATTGCATCAACTGCAACTACAAGAAACACTAAGCAACAAGTTGCAATGCTTTATGGCAATAGAACTTTGAATATTTTTCCACCTTTGGGAACTTCATATGACGACAATTTCTTTTCGTATGTTTCCAAAGAAAGCAAAAGAAAACACATTGGTTTTATGCCAACTGGAAAAACAGCCTTAAATTCCCAAATAAGAATATTAGGTAATTTGCTTTTAGCAAGAATTCAACTTTTCAAATACTTCAAGGAAAATGAGAATTTATCAGAAGAAAACGCAAAACAACACGAAAACAATTTTTGGACTATTGTTTCATTTTACAATAGTTTAAGAGATGTAGGCAAAATTTACAATAAAGTTCCAGCAGAAATTACAACTTTTTTAAATCTATTACAGAACCGATTTGATATTAGTAAGAATTATAGTTTTAATAGTTATAGCCTCTCAGGAAGAACAAAAGAATTGACCAGTAGAATAGAAAGCAATTCAATTAAAAAATTACTAAATGAATTAGAACATCCCTTTAACTTAGCGATAAGCGAAAAGGGTAATAAATTTGTACAAGATTCCGTTGATTTAGTATTGGCATCCAATATGTTTTCTGTGGGAATTGATATTGAAAGATTAAATGTGATGTTAATGAATGGGCAACCAAAAAATGTAGCTGAATACATTCAAGCATCAAGTCGTGTAGGTAGAAAAGATAGAGGTATTGTAATTAACTTATTAGATGCTAATCGTTCAAGGGATAAGTCCTATTTTGAAAACTATGTTCCATTTAATAATGCCTATTACAAATTCGTTGAACCTTTGAGTGTAACTCCATTTACAGAGGTAGCTTTAGATAAAGTCTTAGCAAGTCTATTAGTGTGTTATGTTAGGCATATACAAGGTTTAAATGAAGACAAACAAGCCAAGGATTTCGATGGTGATTTTACAGGATTGAAAGAATTTATTCAAAGCAGAATTAAAAATCAAACACAGTTAGATTATGCTTTAGCCAAATTAAAAGAGTTAGCTCAAAGATGGACAGAAAAAACAGAAGCTAATCCAAATCTAACATATAAAGATGGGCTAATTCATAAATTATCTGATTTGGATGAATGGAGCCTTATGATGTCTATGAGAGAAATTGACACAAATAGTATAATTAAAATCGTGAACTAACAATGGGACAATTTGAACAAATACAAACACGAAAAGCAATAAGTGCATATGGAGGCGTTGGTTCTATTTTAGAAACCAGAGATGGTTCTATTTTAATTTCTCCTTTTAGCGAATGGCCATTTTTCCAAGTAATTAATGGTAAATTTGAAGACCACAATATTATCAATGATAAAAGATTTAAAAATAGGCTAAGTAAGTATTTTCAAGAATTAGAAAGTCTTATACGAATTCCTGTTAATGATTTACGGCAGGGATATAACCCTGAAAATAAATTTGCTTTTCTTTCAGCCAAATACTTTCCTGAATGGTTCTATTGTAATTCTTGTCATAAGTTTGATAAACTCAGTAATTGGAAATACAATTGGGATAACAATGTAAAAAGCAAACTACCAAAAGATAAGAACGGTAAAGACAATGACTATTATTTTTTTCCACCTAAGTGTTATAGCTGCTATCTGAAAAATGAAAAGAAAAAGAAAAAATATTTTGCTTTGGAACAAGTTAGGTTTATTCTAACTTCCCCAAATGGTGAAATTGCTGATATTCCTTGGGATAAATGGGCATTACTACCAAAACAATCAAAGAAAACCAATGGTGAATCTGGAAATGCAATTGAAGATGAAACAATTACACTTTCAGACATTACCGTTCCATCAGATATATCATTAGAATATAAAACTTCTGATAAATTAGATGATTTAAAAGGAATTTGGATAATTGCCAAGAATAAAAAAGGCGAACAGGTAAATTTCACAACACTTTCAGGTTTATTCAGTCTAAGACTTAAAATTCAAGATTTATTCCCAAATACAAATGAAAGTGATATCCTTTTTAAACCAGTAATTCGTTCAAGTAATAGTGTTTATTATCCTAATATATTATCAAGTATATTCATTCCTACAAGTGATGAATTAAATGAATTTACGATAAATTTAATCAAAGAGGAGTGCGAAGATGGAAGTAATGCTAAACAAATTTCAAAGAATTTGAAGCGATATAAAAAGATTGAGATTGATGCAAATACAATTCAGGACTTAATCAACAATAACTTTAGCGAAAGAGAAACTGAAATTGCAAAAACAGAAAACCAGTATAGATTTGATGAATATAAGTTTATAATAGATAATAGTAGCTGTATTAGAAAAGAAGAACTAATATTTAACAAAATTGATGACCAGTTGTTTCAAAATGAATTAATAGAATCCATTTATAAAATGGATAAAATCAAAATTACATCTGTTCAAACTTCATATACAAGACAGGAGCCAATTACAATGAATTCATTTTTAATGGATGATGATATTGAAACATTAAGTACAGAATCAATAAAAAAGAAATTCACTTCAAAAGAAGGAAAGAACACTTCGTATTTACCTGCAATTGAAAGTTATGGTGAAGGAATATTCTTTGATTTTGATGATTACAAATTAAATAATTGGGTAAACTCTCATCCTGATATTGAAAAACGGATATCTACAATTATTGATAATCACAATAATCTTGAATCAGAATTTAATACTGGTTTGGAACTGACTCCTAAATTCATATTATTACACACTTTTTCTCATTTAATCATTAAGGAGTTAGAGTATTTATGTGGTTATCCAGCTACATCAATAAAAGAAAGACTATATATTGATGATGAATTAAAAATGAATGGTGTTTTAATTTATACTATTGCTGGTTCAGAGGGAAGTTACGGTGGTTTGACATCCATTTGTGATAATGATAGAATCGGGAAATTAATAGAGTCCGCAATGATTAGGGCAAAAGATTGTGCGACTGACCCAATTTGTTATCATACAACCGGACAAGGTGTAAGTAATTTGAATTTATCGGCTTGTTTTAGTTGTACATTACTTCCTGAAACATCTTGTGAAATGTTTAACTGTTATCTTGACAGAAGAATACTAATAGATAAAGATTATGGTTATTTTAGAGACGTATAGCCGCCCGAAAGCCATACACATTTGCAATTCACACGAGCAAACGATATAGCTAAAAATTGCAAAAGAGCTTGTCTGTCTGCTAACGTTTTTTTGCCGACCCAAAAAAAGCAAAATTAGGGCAGTGCTAAATTGGAAATGAATTGATAGAATGAATAAAGCCCAGCAAGTAATCAAGTAGCCCACCCCATCAGTAAACACTGGCAGGGAGAAGCTCTCACACTACTAAATCCCGAAAGTTTTTGGGTGGGTGTGTCCTGCTCATGCAGGGCACACACTCGCAATTTAAAAAATTGGACAGATAGTACTAAATATAAGCGAATTAATAATAATTAAGCGATGTAGTTAATTGAAAAATTGGTGTTTCAAAATGCCCAACATTTTCATATTGCCATCGTTACCGCCAATGCTCTCAAAAAGGAGGTTATGCATAAATTTTAGGATTTTCTATGCAGACCAAAACTTAAATGTAAAGTTTTTGACGATTTCTATACAAAAGGTATTATATTTGTATAAAATTTTAAATTTTCTTTACAAATGACAACTTGGGGATTAACAAAATTACCGTTAAACATAGATTTAGAAACTAAAAGAGTTCTAAAAGCTTTACCTGCAGCACATGCAGCTTTGGCCGAATTGAAAGGAATTGCATCAACAATCCCCAATCAAAACATCTTGATTAACACACTTGGATTACAAGAGGCAAAAGATAGTTCTGCAATTGAAAATATTATCACAACTCATGATGATATATATAAATCAGAATTGAATCTTAATGCTTTTAAATCGCTTCAAGCTAAAGAGGTTCAAAACTATATTTCGGCATTAAAGAAAGGGTTTGAACTGATAACAAAAACAGGATTACTGACAAATAAGAGTGTTTTGCAAATTCAGGAAGTTTTGGAGAACAATAAAGCTGGATTTAGAAGATTACCTGGTACAGCTTTGAAAAACGATGCTACAGAAAAGACAATATATACTCCGCCTCAAGATTACGAGGAAATTATACGATTAATGTCAAATCTTGAGCAATATATTAATGATTCAGAAATGCAAGATTGTGATCCCCTGATTAAAATGGCAATAATACATTTCCAGTTTGAGAGTATTCATCCATTTTATGATGGGAACGGTAGGACTGGCAGGATTATTAATATACTCTACCTGATTCTGGAAAATCTTCAAACATTGCCAATTCTTTATCTGAGTAATTATATTATTAAACAAAAACCAGATTATTATAGTTTCCTTCAAAAAGTCAGAGATGAAAACTTATGGGAAGATTGGATACTGTTTATGATAAAAGGAGTTGAACAAACAGCAAGAGAAACAATTGAACTAATCATTAAGATTAAAGAGTTAATGCTTGATTATAAACACAGACTTCGAGATAACTACAAATTTTATAGTCAAGATTTACTTAATAACTTATTCAAACATCCGTACACAAAGATTGAATTTGTTGTAAATGATTTGAGTGTGTCAAGATTAACCGCAGCAAATTACTTAAATAGATTGGCAGAAGATAAGATGTTACGAAAAGATAAATTAGGAACTGGGAACTATTATATCAATGAAGAATTATTTGATTTGTTGACAAAAAGATAGCCAAGCACAGGCGGTAACAATTAAGCATTCGGACTGGGCGTAGCCCAAAGTCTGAGTAATGACTCAATAATCTATTAATTATGAAAAGAAAGAATATTTTTTTGATCTTAATAATTCTTACAGTTTTAGTATCTGCAATTGTATTAATTGGTCGTAGATATTTCTTTTCTGAACCTATCTTATCTTCTTCTAAGAATATGGAGTATAAAATTTCCCAAATAATAGAAAAGATGGATGATAATGGTCAGTTTTCTGGTGCTGTTTTAATATCAATAAAAGGAAATATTATGTATAAAAATGCTGTTGGTTATGCAAACATTGAAGACAGCATTCCCAATACTTTTAATACAAAATTCAGAATTGCTTCCTTTACCAAACCATTCACGGTGATGCTTATCCTTCAGTTGGTGGAAGATGGTAAGTTGGAGTTGGACGGAAGACTCATAAACTATTTGCCTGAATTCCCGAAAGAAAAAGGAAAGAATATCACTATTCATCAACTTTTAACACATACTGCTGGAATTACCGGAGAGTCAAGAATTCCAAATTTGATAGATATTGAAAAGGAATATTATTCACGAGAGCGATTGCTCGACTGCATCGCCGAAAGAGAGCTTGTGTTTGAACCTGGAAAAGGTAGGGAGTACAGCAATTTTGGATATGCCTTGTTGGGACTGGTAATCGAAAAAGTTAGCAAAAAATCATACGATGAGGTTTTGCAGGAAAAAATTTGCCAACCAGCTGGGATGAAAAATACACTAGGCGATATAACTGCACAACCTATAGAAAACAAAGCCATTGGGTATAATTATAACTATTTCACAGGCCTCGAAAAAGCATCGTTTCTCGACATGTCATTTGTTTTTGGTTATGGGCATATACTGTCAACTGTTTACGATCTGTATTTATTTGATAAAGCACTTTATTCAAATAAGCTATTAAATGAAAAATCGAAAGACCTCTTTTTTAATAAATATGGCTGGCATTATCAGAATGTTCCTTTAGGTAAAGGTTTCAAAAAGATCCGCTCTAATAGTTTAGACGGTAGCATAAATGGGTTTGGAAGTCACACCCAAAGAATTGAAAAAGACACCGTTTTTATTGTTGCTTTAAGAAATACGAAAGAGTACAAGAAACAAATTGTTATCAAATGGCCAGACTTCATGATATCGCGGGTACTTGCTGTCATGTATGGTGAGGAATACGATATGCCAAAAAAATCAGGGGCTTATGAAATCTTTAAATCGCTTCTGGAATCAGGGGAAGACCAAGCGAGTAATTTGTATAAAAAAATGAAAAGCAAACAAACACATAAATACTATCTGAATAAACGTGAGTTTTTGTTTTTTGAAGACCAGCTTAATAATGCAAATATAAAAGACTTGTCTAAGGCATATAAAAAAATCCAGTCAGAGGAGTGAATAAATATTAAAAGATTAAAATCGCAGCATAACAATGCATAAAAATAATATGAGAGATAAAGAAAAATCAGTAAGATTAAGTACTGATTTAGTGTGAAGCATGTGCCTTAACAAACATATTAACGACCTTGCAACCTGAGACAAAAGTGTCTCAAAATGTGCAATGTTTCAATATGCTAAGCCTAACAAATTATACATCTTTATAGATTGTTTTGTAACAAAATTCAAATGTAACCGTCATACTCATAATAAATTTCATTAAATAAATAAAATTAACATTATGATAAAAAGTATTATTACATTTCTAATTTTAGGCTTAACCTTATCCTCCTTTTCGCAGGCTGATTGTAATTGCAAACAAGCATTAAATCAATTAATAGAAAAGGTAGAAAGTGATTATCCCGGATTTAAGGAGAAAACGACTTATGCGCTAATTTACTCCAATTTCAAGGAAGGCTTACAAATTAAATCGCAAAGTATTCAAGAACAGGATTGCTTCGGTTTATTAAAAACCTATTTAGATTATTTTAAAGATGGTCATATTGTACTATCAAAAACCGGGGATGAAGCACCAGCCCAAACTGAAGAAAAGGATATTAAAACCTATCCAAAAATAGAAATTAATCTGGAGAACTTTTATGATCACATTTCAAGTACTACCGACGAACTGGAAGGGGTATGGAAATCGGGTTCTTATAAAGTTGGTATTCTGAATAAGAGTAATGAATATCAGGCATTTATTATTGAAAGCGGTAACAAATCATGGAAAGCCAATGAGGTTAAGTTTAGCTTAATGAAAGATGGAAAGGCTAACTATTTTATGGGGGACCATTCATTGAGAGAAGATAACTATGAGTTGTTTGGTGGAGCCATTTTGTCTTTTAAAAAGACCAAATCTGCCTTTTTAAAAGAATTACCGAAACCAACGCTCACCGAAAATGAAATTCAAATGAAAATGGATGAAATTGAAGGTTTCTATTTTAAAAAACTAACTGACAAAACGGTTTTACTTCGCCTTTCCGCTTTTGATTACTTCTATGTTGAACGTATCGAAAAATTAATCGACGCTAATATTACTCTAATCGAAAACTGTGAGAATTTTATTATTGATGTAAGAGATAATAATGGCGGAACAGACAATGCCTACCAAAAACTACTGCCATATATCTGTACTAATTCGATAAGATCATTGGGTACTGAGTATCTGGTCACCCCCACATTAATAGATGGATTGCAAAGTTGGCTTGATCAAACGCCAGATGAAGAAAAGTATATGTCAGATAAGAAAATGGTTACGGGATGGATTAATCTCTTTAAGGATCATATGGGAGAATTTGCGGATCCTGATTCTACAAATGTTTACATAACCGAAGTAGAAATTGCAGAACATAGTCCGGAGCAAGTTATAATCTTAGCCAATAAGAATACTGCCAGTTCAGGAGAGGCCTTCCTGTTTCGTATGAAGCAAAGTAAAAAAGTAAAAATATTGGGAACACCATCCTATGGTGCATTGGATTACGCTTCGCAGCGCTATTTTGAATTTGGTTGCACAAATTATCAACTGTTATTACCAACATGGAGAGCCAAGAGACTTCCTGACTACCCTATCGACAATATTGGAGTTCAGCCTGATATTTATTTGGATAAATCTGTTGAAGATTGGATTCAGTTTGCCGTTGATTATTTAGAGAATTAAAAATAACATTGCTATCATCAATAAAAATACGATTGGTAAAATTTTGTTTAAATAATGGCAGTCCCAAAAGCTTTCGGGACTTCCACTACTCATACAATTTACCGTTACCAACCATAAGGTTTGTCAACCTGATACAAAATGATTAAAATGTTAATTTATTATACAGACAGTGTCAGATATTTTGACAGTTATTTATATTGTAACTTGGCAAGAAGCGCCTAATATACTCATATATAGTAATATGTAGTTTTTGGCACTGCAATTGAAGGGTTTAATGCAAATACAAAATAATTTAAATAAATTTCAAATAAAAAAATACGATTTACATAAATTAAAACATATAGTCATGAGAAAAATATTAATTGCGCTGTTTACAATTATTTCAATATCATCAGTTTTTGCCCAACAAGATAAACGTCTCAAAGGAATTGAAAAGGAACTAAATAATATTCTTGATGCTACAGAAGCTCCGGGTTTTACTGTAGCCATTATTGAAGGCAAAAAAATCATATACGCCAAAGGATTTGGTTACAGCGATTATGAGAATAAAATTCCAGCTGATGCCAATACCTTGTATGCTATTGGTTCAAGTACAAAAGCATTCACATCCTCTATACTTGGCCAATTGCGTGAAGAAGATAAAATATCTTTTGAAGAAAGTCCTATTAAATACGTGCCTGATTTAAAATTTTATAATGATGAAATGAATAATAATATCATCATAAAAGATTTAATGTGTCATCGAACAGGCTTACCGCGTCATGACTATTCATGGTATTTTTTTCCAACCAATAATAAAGATAGTTTACTCCTTCGTGTAGAACACCTAGAACCATTTACTGGTATAAGGGAACGATGGCATTACAACAACTTCATGTTTCTAGCTCAAGGTGTAATTGCGGAACGTATTACGGGGAAAAGTTGGGATGAAAATATTAAAGAGCGCTTCTTTAAACCATTAGGTATGACCAGATCAACTGTTTCTATTGTAGAATTAGAGAAAAGCTCAAATGCTGCTATTGGTTATGAATTAAAGAGGGACAGTATAATAAGCAACATGGATTATTATGATATTGCAGCCATGAGTCCAGCGGGGGGCATTTATAGTAGTGTAAATGATATGTCTAACTGGTTGATAACTTGGATAAATAATGGGAAGTTCAATGACCAGCAAATATTGCCACAAGCTTATGTGAATGAAGCAATTAGTTCTCAAATGGTCATAAGTGGTGGACTCCCAGATAAAGAGTTCCCTGCTATTCATTTGTCAAATTATGGTTATGCTTGGTTTATTTCCTCCTACAAAGGACATTATCAAGTTGAGCATGGTGGAAATATCGATGGATTTTCTGCCAATGTTGCTTTTTTTCCAAGTGATAGTATTGGAGTGGTAGTTTTAACAAATCAAGACGAGTCAGCTGTTCCTCGTTTAGTTAGAAATACAGTTGCAGATAGACTGTTAAAAACAAAAAAAACAGATTGGTCAAAAAATTTTATTAATCGAAAATTAGAAATTAAAAAAGCAAAGGAAGAGGCCAAAGCTGAAAAGACATCTTCAAAAATAGAAAACACAAAACCATCACATTTAATGCAGAACTATACTGGTAAGTATTCAAATTCTGGCTACGGAGAATTTAATATAAACAATCAAAATGATTCATTATTTGCAAACTTTAAGTTAAAAACATTTTATTTAAGGCATGTACACTATGATATTTTTGAACTATTAGAAGTGACTAAAACAGGAATTGATACTACGGATAGCGGTTCTTTACAATTAAATTTTAATACCAACGATGGTGGAGAGATTTCTTTAGTTAAAATGAAAATGGAGGAAGCTTTAGATCATCCGATTGAGTTTAAGCATAAACCAAATATTATTGATATTGACAATACAACCTTAAAAAAATATGTAGGTGACTATGAGTTAGCTGGAACTACAATAAAAATTTATATTAAAAATGAAAGTAAGCTCTATCTCTTTATTACAGGGCTGCCAGAGAGCGAATTGTTAGCAACAGACAAGCATAAATTTTCGAGTAAGACATTAGAGGGCTTAAAAATTGAATTTTTGGAATCTGATGATAAATCCATAAATGAAATAGTATTCATACAACCAAACGGTGCATTTAAAATTAAGAGAAAATAACTACCACCAACACTGTGTAAAATGCATTAAAAAATTTATTTGTTTTCAAAAAAAATCGTAGCACGACTTTGAGTCGTACTCTTTCTAAAAATCCTCCAGATTTCCAAAATCTGGAGGATTTGCGTTTTGTATGGAAAATTTTAAATGAAAACTTAAAATGTAAAATTTAAAGTACAAAACATGAAGTTCCATAATGCATCTAAAAATTTATATGTTTTCAAAAAAAAATCGTAGCACGACTTTGAGTCGTACCACGATAATAAATCCTCCAGATTTCAAAAATCTGGAGGATTTGCGCTTTGCTCGGAAAATTTTAATTTCTAAAAGCTACAAAAAACCAGCATCAAGTATAAAGCAAACAATTTTTTCTCTCTAAAACAATCCAATAATCCAGGTAATTATGCCCCAGATAATTTTGGCAACTAATATTATTAGTCCAATTAAAAGACCAAGGAGAAACAAAATTATTTTCAATAACTTAATAATAAACCACGCAACAAATGTTATGATAATAGTTATACCTGTTGCATTTAATAAACCCAGAGCTACCATTAGCAGTCCCATCATAATAGTTGTTACCAACATTCCTGTTATAACCCTTAATAAGGCTGTGGGCATTTTATAGCTAAACGACTTTGCAATTCTTTTAGACAATTTAAAGACATAAAAAGCCAGAATAATAAACAATACCGTTTGTGTCCATGCATGATACGAATAAAGAAAATTATCAGGATTATTAATAAATTTTGCATATCCAAATACATAATTCACATCGGAGAAATAAGTATAAGTAACAAAACTTCCAAAAAACATTATCAAAAAGCCGGCAATTATGCAACCAAATGTATAAGACTGATCTATCTTTTTCTTAACCGTTTCCAGTGCTGTCTCTACCTTTTGTTTAATTTCAAAAACACCAATGTTTAATGATTTTGTAAGTAAACTTGCTGAACGTGAATACATAAAAGCCTTAGCAAGAGAAACACCTTTTTTCCAATGGTTAAAAGCTACTTCATAAATAGGACTCAGTCCGGGAATAATTTGATATTTACTGCCGGTAAAACACATCACATATTCTTTTCCACCAAATTCATAACACAGTTCCCATGTGTCGATACATGATACATCTACTTGCTGAAATTTTTTAATATGAGAGCTAGTAGTTTCATCCGCTGCTTGCTGAATAAATTTATTGATAAACGGATTCAGATGATTTCCTTCAGGCAATTGATCTTTTAAAATATCTTCCTTTTTGTTTGAATAAATATTGTATGATTCGTAATCATCATATTCTTCCAAATACTGAGGAAACTTATCATAAACATCACCATGAATCACACAGGTTCTATTGATGCTGTATTCCAGTTTACGCTCAATATAATAATGATGCATCAGTTGTTTATGTCCTTTACATGTAGGGCAAGTATTTCGTCCTGTACCTCCACATGTCGGGCAAATTATCTGACCGCTTCCACTACATCTCTTGCAAGTTAATTTACCTGTTCCGCTACAGGTATTGCATCTTTTACGACCCGTTCCATTACAATTATTACATCTTTCGCTAACCGTTTCGTAATAGGTTTCTGTCCGGTAATATGATGCTCTTGTCGTATATCTGTTTCCATCGGAGTCATAACCAAAATCTTCAGGAACTAAAACCTGTCGTGTTCGTGAAACCTGTTTGCTAACATTACCACGACCTCCACAAACACTACATTGATTGCTGCCTCTTCCACCACAATTATGACATTTAACTTTCCCTGATCCACTACAATCGGGACAAGTTATCTTTTTATTTCCATGGCATCTCACACAAGTGATCCAGCCACGTGCATCACAGGTATGACAATCGACTACATATTGTGAGCCATTTACATAAAAATCCTTTGTGCTGTCGGTAAAATCATTAATGGTACTTAATTCTATATCCCATGAATTTACCTCAGAAAGCTGATAGAATTTCCTTGGCGGGATAGTCTGTCCTGTAAAAGGTTCGTGTCCCTCTTTTTTTATTCTTTCCTCGAACTGACTTCTCAGTCGAACAGGATAAGCCGGTTTATACCAAATGCTTTTTACAGCTATTTTATCTCCAAGATTTCTATAAGGATGATGTGGTATTGAGTTGGCCCATATATTGATTTTTTCTCTTAAGACATTTTCAAGCTTTTTATCACTACTTACATTATTTTCGTATATATATTTATCACTCATTGTATTGCGCTTTAATAATTTTTATTGATTTTGACTGCTTTCGTCTTCTTCATCCTCTTCTTCTTCTTCCTCTTCTTCAGGTTCTTCTTCCTTTTTTTTCGACTTTCTTTTGCGAGAAGCATTTGGATCATTCTCTGGTTTCTCAGGATTCATTATCCATGGACGGATCATAAATGCTCTAATAAGAAGTATCACCAAAATAATTCCAAAAATTATTAAAAATATCGGTAACATTAAAGACATTGCCACCGAAGGGCTTTTATTAGCCTGAACAAACAATTGCACAGATTGGTAAGCTAATAATCTAAAAAATGTAGGGCTTAACGAATCCGCTTCAAGAATACTATCAACAGCAAGTCTGTTATTTATATAAGCTTCTTTTACAGGCATTACACCAACACCTTCAAATGCTTTTAACAGTATCGACTTGTTAACTGAATCATTAGCAAAAGCTTCATTTAATGTAGCGTTTCGTGTTTTTGCTGGTTTAAGTGTGTCTGCCTCTATCTCTTCTTGTGAGAATACGCTAAAGCTGAATAGCAGAATTAAAATCAATGGTAATGTTTTTTTCATATTGTATAATAATTTGTAAATTAAAAAGCCTCTTATAAGAATTATTTAGAGGTTTTGAATTACCAAAAATATTAAATTATCAAGAATAAATATTTATTTATATGAACTTAGAAATAGTCTAAATAAAGATGATCCCCATAAAACAGTTTTTTAAAATTTTTCGATTTTCAAGATTATGAAAATCAAGAAAATAAAAAAATGTAGTGATTAATATTATTGATTACTTTTAAATATTTTTTAAATATTTAAAAGTAAAGGCTTATCGATTTGTATTTAAAAAATGAATTTGGAAACTTAAAAATTCATATATTTCTTATTGCATTTCAATTATATCTAAATTTTAATTAAAATAAATTGCACTTTTTATGTGTAATCTAGGCATATAACCGGTTTTCTTAATACAATTTAATTAGGTATGCTAACATACCGAAAGAAACGGTTTATTATATGCCCCAAACAAAAGGTGAATTCACTCCCCTATTCTACACAAAGCTTTTTGTAAACTGATTTATTCCTTTCTCTATGCTGTTAATTGGAAAGATAAGCACTAACAAAAACATTTTACTAATACTTATGATTACTTCGTAATTCACCCTCTCGAAAATTAACTCATCCTTATGGCTATTATAAAATAAATTTGTATTTTTAATTTTTTATAAAGCATTCAGGTGGGTGTATCCTGCTCATGCTGGGCACACACATCAAATAAACTCAATTACCTTTGGGTTAGCTGTTTGATTGGTAAACAATTTTTTGTATTTTAGTGCAAATGGAAAATTTAAAAATTTAGCATCGGCAACTTCTTTTATTCTTAACCGTTATATTTAGATATAAACGGAATATTACGGTTATATTTATGTTAGGCACAAGCAAATAGAGACAAATGAAAAACACAATTATCACTTTAGTATTTTTATTCTCAAGAGCAACAATAAATGCGCAAGAATTACCTGGAAAAGTAAAGGAGAATATTTTAAGGGCAGTTATCAAAATTGAGATACCAATTAAAAAATTAGGAAAACAGCCAAATGGGACTGGTTTTCTAGTTTCTCAACCTAGTAAATTAAATCCAAAACAACGACAATTTTTTTTAGTTACAAATAAACATGTTGTTGGTGATTGGAATTTAGCAGATGGAAATATACTTAACTACTATTCAAAGATTGATTTGTTTCTATACACTAAAGGAAACATTAATAGTAAATTGTTTCAAAAAAAGACCATCAATATTTTAGATTCATCTGGCAAAACTACGAATAAACTAAAGCTACATCCAAACCCGAAAGTTGATATTGCAATAATTGATATAACATCTGAAATTAAAATAATACCAGATATAGATTTAGTTAGTTTTGACACCTCTTTTCTATTAAGATTTGACAAAATATACGAAGGAAGCTACCTTGGAATAGGCGACCAAGTTTTTGCATTAGGTTATCCTTTTGGGATTACATCCTCAAAATCTAATTTGCCAATTGCGAAATCAGGTTACATTTCCTCACTTCCAGGGGTAGAGTTTAAAATTGAAATTGATTGTTTAAATAGACAAAAAGGTAAAGTTCAAACAACTGCCGAAGGAAAGCTAATAATTGTTGATGGTCTTATTGTTGGAGGGAATAGCGGAGGACCAGTAGTTATGCCCGCAGAAATAAGATTCAAATCTAATGAGAAGTCTGGATTTAAATATACTAAAGGCCCTTTAAATAATTTTGTTTTAGGAATTGTTTCTATGAGTTTAGGTTCCTCAGGAATAAATGTCATTTATAGTTCTGATTATATACTAGAATTAATGGAAACATTCTAAGCCAGTGCCTAACAAAGTGTCATATGTAATGCGGGTTTCAGCGGGTAATTAAACTGCAGCACTTTGTTGCAACACCGCCAATTTGTCTTTGACGATTGACGGAAAATTTGAAATTATGAATAAACGAATTGGCTTCGTGCGAGCTTGAAAGTTTCGTACTTTTAATCCCGCACTACACATACACAAACCGTTATATTTAGATATAAACAGAATATTACGGTTATATTTATGTTAGCGGCAAATAATGAAATGCTTATGTCAACAACCATAATTAATGAAAAAAAGATTTGCACATGGCAAGAATTTGTCACACTTAAATCCTCTGAGGCAACAAAAAAGAATCTATATCGTGGACTTCCCAATAAACCTAAAAAATCGATAGATGACCAATGGATAAAATATGATTTAAGAACTACATACCAAAGAAAATATGAGACACCTGACATTACAGAGTTTTATCGAAAACTTAAAGATTTTCAGATGTATAAAGATAGATATGAAACTATCAAAGAATACCCAATTGGAAACAATACAAATCTATTACCTTTAATTCTCTACTTAAGACATGCTGGAATTCCTATGCCAGTACTTGATCTTACATATAATCCACTCACTGCTCTATATTTTTCAGTTCATGATCTATACATTCAATACGGAGTAAGTGATACATTCGGAAGTATATTGAAGAATAACCCTCAAGGTTATGTCTCAATATATGAATTTGATATCGAAATTCTCAAAAATTATTATGGTGTAAAAGAGTTAAAAGAAGTCTATAAATTTCAAGACTTAATTGACAATAGTGTTTATTTAATTGAAAAAATAGATAACTTGTGCATCAAAAATCCAAATATGATAAATCAAGATTGTGCATTCATTTTTTTATCCTCAAGATATCCCATTGACATTTTATTAAGTAGCCAACAATCAAAGTCAATTGAAGAAGAACCCCCTTACCCAACGCCAATAACTTTACACAAAATTAGTTATGAATCAATTTATACGGAAAAGATAAATGAAAGCGTATACGCATACTTAGAGAAACATAATAAAGTTGGCTACAAACTGTTTTTAGATGAACAAGCTTTGTATTTTGACTTTATAAATCCTAGCTTAATAAAAAAATAATCTGCCGTCAACATTATAGGATTTAAGGCTCAGTTGAGCAAAAAATAAAAGGCAGAGATGTTAA
>CAYOKJ010000048.1:0-17525 GCA_964404485.1 uncultured Bacteroidales bacterium
TAATGTCAATATTTTGTGAAATTGCAAATTGATTTACCAATAAAAATATTATCAGAATTAATCCTTTTATTTTCATGTGTGTTATTATTTAAATAGTTAAAATCTTAATTTTTCCGTCATTAATCCAAAACGAATAATATTTATTTGATGGTTAAAATATATATTATAATAATCCAAACCGTGATATATTTGCACAAACAATCCGATATCTTCTAAAAACTTCGGATGATAATAAAAAGTAAAGTTAAGGTTAAGCCTGTTTAATGAAAATGTATCCCAATTATTCAAATTTCCAAACATCCATATCGTTTGTCCTTTTAATGAGATACTTGCATTTTTCTTTTTATTCCGGTTGCTATTTGTTGGTATTTTGAAAATCGAAAATGTTGTATTCCATCTGTACAAACTGTATATATCATATAGTTCTTCAATAGTTAAATTTATGGGATGAATTTCTATTGAAGTACCAAAAAACTGTACTGCATTAAATTTTGTATTGTAATTTGTTTTGATAAACCCAAGTTCATAATAATTTGTTGAAAAATTACCTGCTTTATAATTAATGTCTCCATTTTCATGATAAAAACTGTTTTGCTGTCCATTTGAATGATGTGCAAATTTTCCGAATAAACTCAAACTATTAATTTTAGTTATTGAGTTTAATAAATAATATACCGTAATTTGGGGCATATAACTTGGAGTTCTTACCGGAAATGATTCTTCCTGATACATTCTAATAATAATTTGAGGAGTAAGAACACCCATCAACCGAGAATTTTTACTTTTTCGAATATAAAAACTAGGTATCAGATTTGCTTCAAACCAAAGTGGTTCAATGTTGCCAATATCAACAGGAAAAGTTACATAACTATTTCCTTGGTTTACCTGAGCTATTGTGGTTAGTCCTATTTCCGGTAAAGCATATTTATTTTCTTGTCCGGTACATGAAACAGAAAATATTATTACTAAAATAAGTATGGATATGAAAATTTTCATAATATTTGTTTTTAACGATGAATTATCACTCCAAAGTTATGTTCAAGAATATTATTTATCAATCGAAAATCATAAATCATAAATCTCTAAATTCCTCTCATCATCATTCTTTCGCTAAATTTTCCGGAAGAAATTTTTGTATTTATTTTTACATCCTCTAAAATCATACTTGTTTTATGATCTTTTTGTACATTATTCATCTCTGAATTTGTGATTATTAAAAATCCTGCAACTTCTTTTATTTCTTTTATAAAAAGGATTTTAAGCAGGTCACCATCTTCATCGTAAAACTCTTTTTTGAAACCGATAAAACTATCTTTCATAATCCAGGTAATTGTTTTCGAATATATATAATCTTCATCTTTTGAAATACTTTCAATAATATAACAAACTTTTCCATCTATTGTTTCTTCATCTAATAGTTTATGATTATCAGCCTCAAGTTTACGATCTCCAAGATCATCATATGTAAAATCTGAACCCATAAAGTAGTCACTTTTACTATCGCTTGAAATTCTTTTTACTCTTTTTAATGCCGGTAAATAAATCCACTGATCATCGTTTTTCTCAGAGTCATAAGCCCAGTTCATAAAAGAAGTGTTTTTAATATCGGCAGGTGATTGAAAAAACATTATACTTTTTTCAATATCTCCAAAATCTTTTCTGAATTGTTTAATTTTTCTAACTCTCTGATCACCATGTTTATTAATTAGTGTCATTGTAAGATTTGATGTTTGATCTTCACCTGTTTCACGATTATAAGCTTTTTCAACAATTTCTTTACCTGATAAACTTTGACTTGACACATTTTGAATGAGTCCCATTGCAATAATCATTACAATTAAAAATGATTTAAGATGTAAGTGTCTCATAATATTTGTTTTAATTATTTATAATTTAAATTTTCTAGTATTACTTTTTTTTCTTTATATAAACTTTTGACATTTTCAATAAGACTAGCATAATAGTAACTGATCCGATAAAACTTGTAAACATATTAAGTGACACTAAAGCGCCTAATTCTCTGTTTGGAGGGAATACCGAAAACACTAAAACCATAAAGCCTGCAATAACAACAATTGCATTAAAGCTGATTGCCCGTCCGGAATGTGCCATTGTTTTTTGTGCAATAAGTAATATATTATCTGAATTTTGTGCATTAATTCTGTATTGCTCAATAAAATGGACTGCATAATCAATTCCAATTCCAATTGCAATACTCGAAAGTAGTGCAGTTGTACTATTTAAAGGGATGTTTAGGAATCCCATAGCACCAAAACTTATTAATGCCGTAATAGTTATTGGAATAGCTCCAATTAGTCCTAATTTGTAATTTTTAAACATTAAGGATAACAATACAATAACAATTAATAATGTAAGAATCAAACTTTTTATTTGTCCTTGTAATATCAGGTCGGTAAATACTAATCCTGTATAACCGCTTCCGGCATAATTTATTGAGATGCCTTGATTTTTAAAGTTATTTTTATAGCTGTCAATTATTGCTATAGTTGAATTAATAGCCTTTGTATTATCGCTTTTCAATTGAAAAGTAACATTAAGTTTAGAATAATCATAATCGACAACTGCGTTCAAATTCTCAGGGTCGCCAGACATTTCATAAAGTAGTAAATATTGAGCAACTAATTCTCTGCTATCCGGAATTGAGTTAAACTCGTCTTTGTCAGCATTCATAACTTTATTCATTCGTTTTACATAATCTGTAAGACTGAATGAGTTTCCAACAATAACAAGATCATTTTCTATTTGTGACTGCATTTTGTCAACTAACATAAGAGTTTCAGGATTTTTGAAAACGCCTTTTTTCCCTTCTGAATCTAGAACTAAATTTAGAGTTGTTGTTCCACCAAAATGTTCATTAATAAATTTATCCGTAAGTACAATATCGCTGTCAGATTCAAATTTTTCCAAGAAACTGGAATTAATCCATATCTTTTGTAATCCAACAATTGAAAATATAATAATAAGTGAAGTGAGAATTATTGAAATTCTTTTGTGTTTTAAAACTTTTTCAGCAAAAGAAAAAGCAAATTCAGAGCTTTTGTTTTTATTATTGATTTTCTGTTTTTTAACTTTCGGTAAACCAAAAATCATTAAACCGGCCGGAATAATTATTAAGGATAATAACATGGCCATTAAAACACCAAAAGCTGTAAATATTCCAAAATACTTTACAGGATATACTTCAGAGGTAAGAAGTGAAACAAAACCTACAGCAGTTGTAATTGATGTTATTACTACTGGTTTCCACATGTTTTTTAACATGTCGAGAGTAGCTTCTTTTTTTGTCGAAGTTGGATTTTTCTGCAAAAATAATTGTAAATGACTGTATAGATGTATTCCGTCTGCAACACCAATTGCAATAAGCATAACCGGTATCATTGTAGAAACAGCATAAATTGGAATGCCCATTGTAGCCATTAAACCAAATGTCCAGATAGTGCTGATAAAGACGACCGTCAATGTAAGCAATGTGCTTTTTAGGCTTCTTAGAATAAGAAATAAAACAATTAAAATTACTATCAAAACAATAGGAACCATTTTTTTCATATCGGCAGGTCCGAGCAATGCCATTGTTCCTTCAACGATAGGTCGGCCTGCAACATGAATTTTAATATCATCAGTTTCGTACGAATCTGTCAAACTAATAATCTCTTTATAAAATTCTTGTGTAAAAACATTGTCTTTGATTTTTGCAATTATCACTGTTACAGTTTCATCGTAAGAAACCAAACGACCAAAAATCATTTCGTTGTTCTTAACATTTTGTTTTAGTTTCTTTAATTTTTCTTCAGATTTAGGAATACGTTTATAAAATGCCTTTACATCCATACCGTCTTCGGTTCCAATAATATTATCAGCAGTATACAAAGAGGTTACATCAGATTTTTCAATTTCGTCCATCTTTTGTAATCTTTTAGTTAGCTGTTTAACAGTATCTAAAGTTGCTGAATTAAAAACACCATTCTGGTTTTCAATAGCTAGGATTATTCCATCATTAATCCCAAACCACTCTTCAGCCTGATCGCTATACTTAAATGCAGGATGCTCTTTTGGCATATATTTATCCAAGTTAGTTTCCATTCTCGAATTTTCCTTCATTTGCATAAAGAACAGAATACTTATTATTAAAGTCACAACGATAATAATCCAGGGTGCTTTTAAAATATTTTGAAATATTTTTTCCATTTTATTATTATTTAATGTTTGTTTGTGATTATTTTGTTTGTATTTCAATAATTTTATTTATGACTGTGATAAGTTTTTCACCTTCAATTTTTAAATCCGAATTATTATTTTTTATATCCCATTTTTTTACGAGAAGACGAAATGAGCCCATTGCTATTAAGGTAAGACTTTCTTTGTCAATGTCTGTTCGAACATTTTTTTCTTCTTGTCCTTTTAATAAAATATCTTCTATTGTTTGTGTATGAATATTTAAGATTTCGAATATTTTGGCCTTTAGGATTTCTTCGTTTTTGAATATTTCTTCTGAAAAAATGACTGAAAGCATTGATGGCGTTTCCGTAAATATTTCAATCATTTTAGTAAAAATAAATCTAATCTTTTCAATTGCTGTGTCCTCATAAGTTTCCATTAAACCGGAAATCATTTCTGCAAGTTCTTTGAAGTTATTAAGAATACTTATTAAAATTTCTATTTTGCTTTCGAAATGCCTATAAATTGCAGGTTCTGATATGCCAATTTTTTTTGCAAGGTTTTTCATAGTAAAACCCTGGATTCCATTTGTATAGATTATTTCTAATGCGGACTCTATTATTTCACTTTGTCTTTTTGTTTGCATTTTTTCAATGTTTTAGGTTGAGAATAATAGATTATCGAAATGATAGAACAATTATTCCGATGCAAAGTTAGTTAATAATAACTAACTTTCAAGAAATTTTTTATTTATTTTGAAATATTTTTTAAGTAAGGAGTATATATGCTTGATTGAGTGATTTATGTGTAATGTTTTTTCGGTAACATTGGATACTAGTTTACCAATTAATCTAATAGTTTATTGAAAAGTAAGAGCCGTCAAAACGGATTTCCATTGGTTATATGAATTTAGGAAGGTTCATATACGGTTCTCCCGAACAAAGTTGCTAAACAAGTTGTGAGCCCAGAAAGCTTTCGGGGTAGGGGAGAGATTTCCTTTTTCTTACTTGACTGTGGCACATTTTTATTTTTTCTTTTCCATCAATTGTTTAAAAGAATTATTGTTAATCATGATTTAAATAATTTTAGCTGGTTGTCGGAATGGTTATAGTAATTATTAAAAATGTTGATTATCTGTCTTAGGCGGGACAAAACCAAATAATAAGAAAAAAGTAAAGCATGAAAATTGAAAAGAAAAGGTGCAATGCCGGTCATTCGATTGTTAGCCACCTACCTACTTACGAATTTATTCTATTATTTTTCTTGTAAAATCTCTTGCTGAATGATGAATTGTTAAAATGTCAATTTGATTATTTGTAACTATTTTATAAACGATTCTGTAACTTCCTTCATTTAGTTCTCTAATATTTTCTCTGTTAATTTCCGGGACAATTTTACCTGAACGAATCAGAGTTTTTAAAATTTCGGTTCTATTTTTAAGTCTATCTACTTGAAGCATTGCATAACGCTTAGAATCCTTGGAGATATATTCAGCGATTCCTTTTAAGTCATCTTTTGCTTGAAATGTCCAATTTATTCGAACCATTTTTTAATTTCATTTTCCATTTCATTTTCTGAGATTACATCTCCGTTTTCCGATTGTTTGTTCCCTGTTTCAATCTTTTCCATTAAAATTAAATTTTCAATCAAATCATCAAGGGAAAACTCTTCAGGAAATTTTTCAATCTGTTCTTTAAGTCTTGTTTTTGTCAACATTGTATTAAATTTAATATTTAGTCAAAGGTACAAATATTTTATTATTGTTGTTGTCTTTTTATTTTTCGGTTCTGCTGATATTTTAGTGGTAATTAATTATTAAGTGATTATATCAACCAGCTCACTTATAATGATAAAATGCTTAAATGTTGAATATTTGCAAAAAAGCAAAAATTACTTATTGCTGCAATTGCAATACAAAAAAAACTATTGAAATTAATTTTTACCTTATGGAAAAATGAAACAGTTTATGTTGAAAATTAATGTAGTTTAAATTTGAATTTTAATACAGTATCTCAATTGGTTGCTGAGCTATTCAACTTTAGTAAATTTTGCATTCCCAATATATTTATAATTAATTTCAACAGAATTCTTATTTGTACCTCCACTTCCTCCTAAATTTTTGAAATGAATACGATAGGTAACATCATCTTTATTGTTGCTAATATCTTTATATTTAATTTTTAAGAATAAATCTGGAAAGCTTCCCTTTAGCTCATCTTTAAGGTGAGATTTCATAGATATATATTGTTTTAATACGACATATTTTGCAAACATATTTAAATAGAAGTCTGGAATTTGAATATTTATTTCATTCCTCTCGTTTTCAGTATTTACAGGTAGTATATAATTGATTCTGTCTGTATTATTCATATCTCTTTTTAGATAGAGGCTCGTATCAGAACCTGTAATAAAGAGCATTGAATTCTTGCTTAAAAAAGCAGTGTCAAATAATACCTCTCTCTTATTTGATAACAAAACAGAAATCAACGAAGTCGTATCAAATCTCCATGTTAGTTCAATATCTTTTGCAACGCCTCTACCTATATTTTTAGGTGAGAAATAGAATGAATTTCTTTGTTTGATGGGTTTTATCACAAAATTATTTGAACTGGTATAGTTAAAAAAGACTGAAGTATCAAATTTGCTATTTGTGATATAGAAATTCACATAATGAGTTAAATGGTAGTTCTCACAAAAGAATAGAAACTTAGAATCATTAATCACAATTTCTGGTTTAATTGATGTTTTATGTTGATTTATTAAAAACACTAATGTGAGTAAGGTGCCAATTGCTGCCAATAAGCTAGCAATTACTGTTATCAGTGTAATTCGATATTTAAAAATCGAACCATTCTCATTTTTCTTTTTATCCTTTTTGCTCATTGCTTAGTGTTTGTTAGCATTCCAAATAACGTCAAAATTAGTTGTTGATTATCAGTTGTTTATAATTTAAATTATTTTCCCATTCTTTTACTTTTTCTTCCCGACGATATTTAAAATATTCAACGGAATTTTTCAGTAGGGGGATTGCAACCAACATTCAAGTTTAGTTATTCATTCCCATATATTTTTTCATAATCCGCATGCTAAGGTAACTATATTTTAAAATATTGGTGAAATAAGCGTATTTGAAATTTAAAACTATCATTTACGCATTTCCATTAAAATAGTGGTAGAATTAATAATAGAAGCTAAATGGTGCATTTAAAACATGAATATTGAAAACTTATAGTATTATAAAATCCAAAATAATAATAACTTTGTAATTCTTTAAAAAATCAAAAAAATATATTTAATGAAATTGCCAATTCAAGAAACAATTGAAAAGATACAGGATTTTGAAAGCGAGATAAATGGAGATATTTTTACAGATGAAACTTCTCGTTTAATATATTCTACCGATGCATCTGCTTATAGGGAAAAACCTCTTGCTATTATCCGTCCGAAGGACAAACTTGATATTAAAAAAATAATTTCTTTTTCACGAAAAAATAATGTTTCACTTATTCCGCGTGCTGCAGGAACTTCTCTTGCAGGACAAGTTGTAGGAGGAGGAATAATTGTTGATATTTCGAAATACCTGACTCGTGTTATTGAGATTAACGAAGATGAAAATTGGGTGAGAGTGCAACCCGGGGTTATTCTCGATGAGCTAAATAAAATGCTTGCTCCAAAAAATTTGTTTTTTGGTCCGGAAACTTCCACATCAAACAGATGTATGATAGGAGGGATGGTGGGGAATAATTCCTGTGGTGCTCATTCAATTATTTATGGTAGCACACGTGATCACACTCTTTCGGTGAAAGCAATTTTAAGTGATAACTCAGAAGTGGAATTTTGTGAATTATCAAAAGAGGAGTTTATTGAAAAATGCAAACTCAAAAACCTTGAGGGAGATATTTACAGAAATATTTTTGAAATTCTTTCCGACAAGGAAAATCAAAAAAATATTAGAAGAGAATTCCCAGATAAATCGATAAAAAGACGAAATACAGGGTATGCGATTGATTTATTGCTTGAAAGCGAGATGTTTTCTAAAACTAATGAAAAATTTAATTTCAGTAAATTAATTGCCGGATCAGAAGGAACTCTGGCTTTTATTACTGAAATAAAATTAAATTTAATTCCTTTACCTCCCAAAGAAAAAGTGCTTGTTTGTGTTCATACAAAAACACTAAAAGATGCCCTAAAAGGGAATTTGATTGCACTTAAATATAGCCCGTCTTCTGTCGAATTGATGGATAAAGCAATTTTGGATTGTACCAAAGAACATTTGGGATATAAAAACCATAGATTTTTTATTGAAGGTGATCCGGCTGCTATTTTAATTGTGGAATTTCTTGACGATAATATTGAAGTAATTAAGGAGCGTGTCAAGGAAATGATTGCAGAAATGACAGATCAAAAACTTGCCTATCATTTCCCGCTTATTGTTGGTGAGGATATTACGAAAGTGTGGGATTTGCGAAAAGCCGGATTGGGTTTGCTTTCGATTATTCCCGGAGACGCCAAGCCTGTTCCCGTGGTTGAGGATACAGCAGTTGATCCAAAAGTTCTTCCGGAATATATTGAAGAATTTCAAAAAATTCTGGATAAATATAAATTAAATTGTGTTTATTATGCACATATTGCCACGGGTGAGCTTCATTTGCGACCTGTGCTTAATCTTAAGAAAGAAAAAGATGTTGAGCTTTTTCATACAATTGCTCTTGAAACAGCTCATCTTGTTAAAAAATATAAAGGTTCGTTAAGTGGTGAGCATGGTGATGGTAGATTGCGTGGTGAATTTATTCCTTTAATGATTGGTGAGGGAAATTACAATCTCATTAAAGAAATTAAATATACATGGGATAATGAAAACATTTTTAATCCGGGCAAAATTATTGATACTCCACAAATGAATACTTTTTTGCGATATAAACCCGGGCAGCAGACTAGAGAATTTGAAACGATTTTTGATTTTTCGAAGGATGGTGGTTATTTGCGTGCTATCGAAAAATGTACTGGCTCAGGTGATTGTCGTAAATCGGAAATAATTGGTGGGACAATGTGTCCTAGCTATATGGCTACCAAAGATGAGAAAAATTCGACACGTGCACGGGCAAACATTCTTCGTGAATTTTATACTAATCCGGAGAAAGTGGATACATTTAATCAAAAAGAAGTTTATGATATTCTTGATCTGTGTCTTTCGTGCAAAGGCTGTAAATCCGAATGCCCATCAAGCGTTGATATTACAAAGTATAAAGCTGAGTTTATGCAGCATTATTACGATGCAAACACCATCCCGCTAAGGACTCGGGCAATTGCTTACATTACAGTATTTAATAAGTTGGGCTCCTTGCTTCCATGGTTTTATAACTTTTTCATGAAGAATAAAATTTTCTCAGGGATGCTTAAGTGGATTCTTGGATTTGCTCCAGAGAGAAGTATGCCGCTTTTGTATAAAACAACTTTGCGTAAATGGTCGAAGAAAAATCTCAGGAAAAACGGTGAAGTAAAAAATCCTAAATCAAAGGTGTATCTTTTTGCTGATGAATTTACTAATTATAATGATGTGAAGATTGGAATTACTGCTGTGAAATTATTACGAAGTCTTAAGTATAATGTAGTAATACCAAAGCACACTTTAAGCGGAAGAACATTTTTATCAAAAGGATTAATTCGAAGTGCGAAAAAAATTGCTAACAAAAATGTTGCTTTGCTGAAAGATATTATATCTGAGGAAACTCCACTTGTCGGAATTGAACCTTCAGGAATACTTGCTTTTAGAGATGAATACACCGAACTTGCGGATAAAGAGTTGAGAAATGATGCTGTAACTCTTGCTAAGTCTTGTTTAATGATTGATGAATTTATTGTTGCTGAGATAAAAAAAGGAAACATTACAAAAGAACAATTTACTGATAAAAAACAATTTATAAAACTCCATGGTCATTGTCATCAGAAATCTTTAGCATCAACAGCTCCGACGAAAGAAATGCTTTCGTTGCCTGAAAACTATAAAGTTGAGGAAATAAAATCAGGTTGCTGCGGAATGGCCGGGGCCTTTGGATATGAAAAAGAACACTATGATATTTCAATGAAAATTGGGGAATTGGTTTTATTCCCGGAAGTAAGAAAATCGGAAGTCGGCACAATAATTGCTGCTCCGGGTACATCGTGTCGCGAACAAATTTTGGATGGTACAGGTCGTAAAGCTCTTCACCCGATTGAGGTGTTTTATGATGCGTTGCGAAAAGAAAATTTAAAAATCAAAATTTAAAATTAGGATGCATTGCAAATTATTCAGGATTTAAAAAAGTATAAAAAAATAATCTGGGAATCTGTGGCATTATTTTATAAAAATTAAAAACGATAACAATGAAAAAGAAAATAAATTTATTACTTATGCTTGCTTTTACAGCTGTTATTTTATTCAGCACTTCTTGCAAAACATCTTCTGTTTCTATGCAGGTTTTAGTTCCTGGAATTATTAACGTTCCTCAGGATATTAAAAAAGTTGGGATAATTAATCGTTCGCTACCTGCAAAGGGTTCAAATGTTCAGAATATCCTTGAAGGAATATTTTCAGGAGAATCAATAATGGCCGATCGCGAAGGATCAAAAAACTGTGTTCATGGCTTGTCAAATCAACTTAATGAATCCCCCAGATTTGAAGCTATTTTGCTAGAGTCTCTTGATCTTAGAGGAACCGGAACAAAAAGATTTGCTACGCCATTACATTGGAATGTTGTTGCTAATTATTGCGAGCTTTATGATCTGGATGCTCTGGTAGTTCTTGAAACATTTGATTCAGATATTTCGTATCGCGAACATTCAAGAAAAAGAAATAAAAAAGTTGATGATAAAAAAGTTGAATATACAGAATATATTGCTAATCTGTTGATGAATGTAAATGCAGGATGGAGAATCTATGATATAAAAAACAGGAAAATTGTTGATGAAGATTCTTATATGGATGATATGGAATGGCACATGAGTGGTGATACTCCTGAAGAAGCCAGGCATGGTTTACCTCAGAAAAGAAATGCAATTAACAAATCTGGATATCATGCAGGGAAACAATATGGAATCCGAATTTCGCCAAGTTGGATGCACGTTTCTAGAGCTTATTATGCTAGAGAAAATGATGATTTTAAATTAGCAAAACGTATGGTTAAGTCCCAAAACTGGGAAGCAGCAGCAAAAGTTTGGGAAAAATATACAAACAATCCTGATCCGAAAGTTGCAGGCTTTGCATGCTATAATATGGCTCTTGCTAATGAGATGCAAGGTGAACTGGAAATTGCTCTTAATTGGGCTGATAAAGCAATGAAAAAATACGGATTAAAACGTGCTGTTTCGTATGTTAATATTTTGAATAGAAGAATTATGGATCAAGAAAGACTTAGAAAACAAATGGACGAATAGTAGGGTTGATGAAAAGATAAAGATGTGAAAATTAGGTTGTACAGAGCAGGTAATATTGTACAAAATTTAAAACATGTCTATGATTTTCAAGAGCTTCATTAAAAAAACCATAAATGTCAAGTGCCAAATTAAAGGCAATTACAATTTTAATCACGCGAGATAAATAGTTTAATTATTGTTTAATCTCAAATACCAAACCATCATAACTTAATGCAGTATTTGGAAAAATCGATTTTGCTTCTTCAAGCAGGGGAGAAGTATCTTTATATCTTGAAGAATAATGACCAAGCAAGAGTTTTTTAACATTTGCTTTTTGTGCAATTCGTGCGGCATCCTTTGCCGTTGAATGAAATTTTTCTTTTGCAGATTCTTTTTTGTCTTCTGCAAAAGTTGATTCGTGGTATAAAACATTAACATCTTTAATCACCGGAATAATTTTTTCGAAGTACCCTGTATCCGAACAGTAGGCATAAGATCGTACTTTAGGTGGATCAGTAGTTATGCTTTTATTTTTATAGATTTTACCATCAGAATCAATAAAATTAGCACCGTTTTGAATTTTTAAATATTCATTATATGGAATGCTCATTTCATTAGCAAAACTTTTAATAATATTTCTTTTACCTTGTTTTTCAGAAAATATAAACCCCCATGTTGGAATACTGTGTTCTAGTGTAAAAGCTTTAACGGTGATAATATTATTCTCGAAAATTGTTTCAGTAATATTTTGATGAAGATAATGAAAATGAAGCGGATAATTAAGTACAGTTTTTGATGCTTCAAACTGAATGTTAATGATTTTTTCTAATTGTGGAGGAGCATAAATGTGTAAATCATTTTTCCTGCCAAGTAAATGAAAAGATGATATTAATCCTATCAAACCAAAATAATGATCCCCGTGAAGATGACTAATAAAAATATGATTAATGCGTTTGAATTTTATCTTGTATTTTCTTAATTGAACCTGGGTTCCATCGGCACAGTCAATCATGTATAATTGTTCATTGATATTTACTACCTGAGAACTGGGATTTCTCAATAAAGTTGGTGTTGCCGAATTACTGCCTAATATTGTGATATTAAAGGATGTCATATTTATATTTTAAAATAACTAAAGTGGCAAAAGTAATAAGCACAAATTTAAGAAAAATTACACTTATACCAATTGAATTTCTAAATTGCTGATAAATATTTTGAAATATTTTTTTCTTTGTCAAGGCAAATATTCTTTGCATCCGTACGGACGGAAATAATATTTAACGTAGAGAAAGGAAAAAAGAAACGAAATATATTGGTAATTTGGATGTTCAGTTGGTATTAATCAAAAGTTTATGAATTTTTCACATTAATCAATGTTCCATTAATTTCGCAGTAATACCACATTTAGCATAAGGTAGGTTATAAAAATAGTGAAGTAATAAAGAAATTTGGACTTATAGAATCTTCCATAAAAAAACCTTCACCTGAATTTCAAGTGAAGGTTTTATGCTTTTTAAGAGAAATACTATTCTTCTTCTTTTTTATCTTCTTTATCTGTTTTAGCTTTCGCAGCCTTTTTTACAGTTTTTTTCTCTTTTTCTTTAGCTTCTACTTTAGCTTCTACTTTAGCTTTCTTTTCAGCTTTATCTTCTTCTTGTTCAGCTAATTTTTTCACCTTTTTGTCCATAGCTTTCTTTTCTGATTTTTCCAAATCGGATTTAAGCGATGCTAAAGCTTCAATATCACCAAAAATTGATTTTTCGCTTTTATCTTTGATGTTTTTAATAGCTTTTTTAGTAGATTTTTCTTCAGCTAAATGTGCGTTACGTTCTTTAGTCTTTTCAGCTTTTTGTTTATCCTGGAAAATTCTTGAATGTGAAAGAATAATCTTTTTATTGTTTTTAGAAAATTCAAGAATTTTAAACTCTAAAGTTTCATCAACTTTAATGTTTTGTTCATCTTCTTTTTTACAATGACGTAAAGGAACAAATCCTTCAACACCGTATGGAAGAGATACAATAGCACCCTTTTCATTAGTGCTTACAACAGTTCCTTTATGTGTAGAGTTTTCAGCGAATACACTTTCGAATACATCCCATGGATTTTCTTCTAATTGTTTATGACCAAGACTTAAACGTCTGTTTTCTTCATCTACTTCAAGAACAAGAACTTCTATAATTTCACCAATTTTGGTAAATTCTGCAGGATGTTTGATTTTTTTCGACCATGAAAGGTCAGAAATATGGATTAAACCATCAACACCTTCTTCAAGTTCTACAAAAATTCCAAAGTTTGTGAAGTTACGTACAGTAGCTTTGTGTTTTGAATCTTTTGGATATTTTTCCTGGATATTAGACCAAGGATCAGGATTAAGCTGTTTGATTCCGAGTGACATTTTTCTTTCTTCTCTGTCGAGAGTAAGAATCTGAGCACTAATTTTGTCGCTAACTTTAAGGAAATCCTGAGCTGTTCTTAAATGTTGTGACCATGACATTTCTGAAACATGGATAAGACCTTCAACACCAGCAGCAATTTCAATAAATGCACCGTAATCAGCAATAACAACAACTTTTCCATCTACTTTATCACCAACTTTAAGATTAGGATCAAGAGCATCCCATGGATGAGGAGTTAATTGTTTAAGTCCAAGTGCAATACGTTTTTTGTTATCATCAAAGTCGAGAATAACAACTTTAATTTTTTGATCAAGCTCAACGATTTCTTCAGGATGATTAATTCTTCCCCACGAAAGGTCAGTAATGTGAATAAGACCGTCAACTCCACCAAGGTCAATAAATACACCGTAAGAAGTAATATTTTTAACAGTTCCTTCAAGAACCTGTCCTTTTTCTAGTTTAGAAATAATTTCTGCACGTTGTAGTTCTAGTTCGTCTTCGATAAGAGCTTTATGAGAAACAACTACGTTTTTGTATTCATGATTGATTTTTACAACCTTGAATTCCATAACTTTGTCAACATAAATGTCATAATCACGGATTGGTTTAACATCAATTTGTGATCCCGGTAAGAATGCTTCAATTCCAAATACATCAACGATAAGTCCACCTTTTGTTCTGGATTTAACATGTCCGTTAATTATTTCATCATTATCATGGGCAGTATTTATTCTTTCCCATGATCTAAGGATTCTGGCTTTTTTATGAGAAAGGATAAGTTGACCGTTAGGATCTTCCTGACTTTCAACATAAACTTCAATAGGATCGCCAATTTTTAAATCAACATTGTATCTTGTTTCAGATAAAGAAATTACACCATCAGATTTGAATCCAATGTTTACAACAACCTCACGATTATTTTTCCCAACAACAATTCCATCAATAACTTCGTGCTCTACAATTGAACTTAAAGTTTTGTCATATGCGTCTTCTAATTTCTTTTTCTCATCAGCAGAATAAATGTCATGTTTGGTGTCGGCTGCATCCCAGTCAAATTCTTCAGTAGGTTCTTTTGGTCGTTTTTCTTTTTTAAACTCTTTTTTTACTTCAGCAATAGTATCTTGTTTTTCTTCAGCTTCAGAAGTTTTTATATCTTCTGGTTCTTCTTCTTTTACTTCAGTTACTTCTTCTTTTGTTTCAGCTACTTCTTCTTTTACTTCAGCTTCTTTTACTTCAGCTACTTTTTCTTTTACTTCAGCGACTTTTTCTTTTACTTCAGTTACTTTTTCTTTTACTTCAGTTACTTTTTCTTTTATTTCAGCTACTTCTTCTTCTATTTCAACTACTTTTTCTTTTATTTCAGTTACTTCTTCTTTTGTTTCAGCTACTTCTTCTTTTACTTCAGCTTCTTTTACTTCAGCTACTTTTTCTTTTTTCGCTTCAGCTTTAGGTTTTTTCTTTGTAACTTCTTTTACAGATTCTTTTTTGGGAGAAGTCTCTTTAGTAGTTTCTTTTGTTTCAACATTTTCAACGGTTTTTACTTCTTCTTTTTTGATTTCCGAATCTTTGTTGATGTTTGTTTCTTTTTCAGTCATGAAAAATTAATTGTGTTCTTTCGAAAGCAAAGGCAGCTATCTTTCAGAACGGGTTTATATTAATTTATATATTAGCACGGAACAGAAATACAAAATTTAAATTTTGTTTTGTACCGCCTTACTATTTCTAAACAGCTTTTTACTTTGCAAAATTGTTAAGAATTAGCATAAAAAGATGTCAAACAGCCTTTGTTTTAATCATTTAACATCCAATTGTATTTTGGCGTGCAAAATTAGTAAATCTTTCCTGAAATAAAAAATATTATTCAACGATATTTATTGTAAGCAATTATTTTAATTTTGCAGCTTAAAATAAATAATTAACTATGGCATTAAATTGTGGAATTATAGGAATTACAAATATTGGTAAAACAACAATATTTAATTGTATATCAAGTAGTAAAGCTCAGTCATCCAGCTATGCTTTTAGTGCTTCAAAGTCGAATATTGGAATGATTGATGTTCCTGATGAAAGGTTGCATAAACTGGATTCATTAGTTAAATCAAAAAGAATTGTACCGGCAATAGTAGAAATTGTTGATATTCCGGGTTTAGCAAAAGGTTCGAGTAAAGGTGAGGGTGTTGGAAATAAGTTTCTTTCTGATATTCAGCAAACAGATGCTTTGATACATGTATTAAGATGTTTTGATGATGAAAATCTATCACATATAGAAGGTTCAGTAAATCCGGTTAGAGATAAGGAAATTGTTGATCTTGAATTGCAAATTAAGGATATGGAGATGCTTGAAAGAAAAATTCAAAGATTGGAGAAAGTTGTTAGAAGCGGTGATAAGCAAGCAAAAAAAGAACTTGAAATTTGTAATGTTTATAGAGAGCATTTCGAGAATTTTCAACCGGCAAGGACTGCAAATGTTAGCGAAGAAGATCGAAAACTTCTTTCCGATTTGTTTTTACTTACTGAAAAACCTGTTTTGTATGTTTGCAATGTCGATGATGCTTCAGCAGTAACGGGAAATCATTATGTTGATGAGCTTAAAGAGATTGTTAAAGGAGAAAATACTGAAGTATTAGTTATTGCAGGAAAACTTGAGTCGGAAATTGCTGAACTTGAAAATGCAGAGGATAGAAAGGAATTTCTTACAGATGCCGGATTAAATGAACCCGGTGTTAATAGATTAATTCAATCAGCGTACAAGATTTTAAATTTACAATCGTTTTTTACAGCCGGACCAATGGAAGTACGTGCTTGGACAATAAAAAATGGTATGAAAGCACCTAAGGCTGCAGGAGTTATTCATTCCGATCTTGAAAGAGGGTTCATCAGAGCTGAAGTAATGAAATACTCAGATTTTATGGAGCTCGGTTCTGAACAAGCTTGTAAAGAAGCAGGTAAATTATTTGTTGAAGGTAAAAATTATATTGTTGAAGAAGGTGATATTATGCATATCAGGTTTAATGTTTAGGATGGTTCTAAAAATGCAAATTTCTTCGTTGCCTCAAAATTTTAAAATCCTCATCCGTACGGACTCCGGTTTAAAATTTTTTTGCGCCTCGAACTTTACTATTTTTAGAACTTTCCTTTAATTTTTAATGGTGATATTTTGTATATTTTAGTCATTTCATAAACCAACTAAATCTTTGCCAGTATTACAACATAATTTTTTCCGTATTTTTTAGCACATTTTGGACATGTTGCGTAATAAAAGTACATTTTTTGGATTTCTTTTTCTTTAGAATGAATATAATCCTTCATTTCATTAATCCATTTATTTGTGTTGCTATACGAGCCTTCAAAAACTTTTGATAAAAAAGTTCCTGAAATGCTTGTCATATTTGCATTTGGAATATTTTTTGTAACATCAATAAAAATATTAGAACCCCAAAGAGAATCTTCATCAGAAAGAACTATTGGAATTTTTTGCATAGCATCAACTTTTTCAATTAATACAATGTTTTTTTTCACCACTTTTGAAAAATTTAATGGTACATAAAATATACTTTTAAT
>CAYOKJ010000048.1:17625-21321 GCA_964404485.1 uncultured Bacteroidales bacterium
ATGCAAAAATAATGAAATGAAAATAATAAGTCAATAAAAATAGCATAGATTTTTGTTATATGAATAATTATTTTTAAAAGAAAGCGTTATACTTTTTTTGTATTTTAGCTGCCTGATTAAAAATTTTATTTTTTATTTAGAATATGAACGTAAAGAAAATATTAATAATACTATTTGTAATAATAACATATTTTGCTTCTGCTCAGAATTGTGAAATATTGGTTTCCGGTGAATTGCCAATTTGTAATGGTGAGTTTGTTGTTTTAAGTGTTGAAGAGTCTGATACACTGAAATATCTTTGGACTCCCGGAGGTGATACAACTGCTGCAATTGTTGTTACTCCTTATGAAACTCTTGAATACTTTGTTGAAGTTTATAACTTAAATTACTTTTGCACTGATTCGGTAATTGTTGAAGTATATCCACATATTGATGTTCTTTTTGATCAGATACAAAAAACCTGTACCGGTATTGATGCCGATTGTCAAGGACAGGTAAGAGCAATAGCTTCAGGTGCTTTTGAACCTGAAGAATATATTTATTTATGGAATACACAATTTGTTGACCCTGGAGATTCATCTTTGGCTCTTGGACTTTGTGGTGATATCTCGTACAGTATTCGTGTTGAGGATATTAATGGATGTTATTTTGATACAATATATAAGGTGGAATCTTTTATTTCGCCTGTAATTGATATTTCTACTAAACCAGACAGTGTTGTATATATTGAAAAACCACAGATAACTTTTTCTTTCGAGAATTTTTCAATCGATACATTATTAGTTACAAATTACGAATGGGATTTTAGTGATAGTACAACTTCTACAGAAAGTGAACCTACTCATATTTTTGACAGAATAGATTCGTATTATGTTATGCTAAATATTACTGATGATAATGGTTGTGATACTACTTATCTTCAATTTGTTGAAGTAAAACCTGTTAAGTTAATTATTCCAAATGTATTTACTCCAAATGGTGACGGGAAAAATGATACTTTTGCCATTACTGAAGATAAAGGTGATACAGGAAGCGACCCTTCAGAGTTGTTGAATACATATTATATCAGTAATAAATTAGTGATTCTTAACAGATGGGGTAAAAAAGTTTTCGAGTCAAGTGATTATCAAAATGATTGGGATGGTGGAAATAATTCAAACGGGGTTTATTTTTATCTGCTTGAATGTCACGGGCAGTATAGTGACGATATTTATAAAGGTTCAGTGACAATAATAGGAAAATAAAGAAAAGATTTATTAATTTTGCAGTTTATTGATATTGGCAAAAATGAAAATAAGAAATACTATTTTATTAACATTATCAGGATTATTCTTTGTTGCTTTGATGTCGTGTGACAGAAGTTTGGAAAATTCTGATGAAAAAATATTGTCTCCGGAAAATGTTGTAGGAAATTCAAATTCTGCCTCAGCTGATAATAATAAAAAGCTTTGTCCTGTTATTAAATTTGATAAAGAAGAACATAACTTTGGAACTATTATTCAAGGTGAAATTGTAACTTATGGGTTTAAATTTGAAAATACCGGTACTAAGGAATTATTAATATTTAAGGTTAGAACAAGTTGTGGATGTACTGTTACTGACTATCCAAAAACACCGATAAGTCCCGGCGAAGGTGGAGTCATTAATGTTACATTCGACAGCAAAGGAAGAAAAGGATTTCAAAGAAAAACAGTTTCTGTTGTTGCAAATACAGAGCCTAATGTTACACAAATAAAAATTAAATCAATTATAACAATACCTGAATATTAACTAATTATAAACAAATAATATGACAAATTTATTGTATATTCTATTAATGACACCTCAAGCAGAAGGAGAAGGTGGTGGATTAATGTCGTTTTTACCATTAATACTGATAATTCTTGTTTTTTATCTTTTCTTTATACGACCACAAATGAAGAAAAGTAAAGATCAAAAGAAATTTAGGGAAGAATTAAAAAAAGGACAAAAAATTGTTACTATTGGCGGTGTCCATGGTAAAGTAGTTGAAATGGGAGAAACTACCTTAATTATTGAAGTCGAAGGGCAAAATAGATTAAAAATTGAGAAATCTGCAATTGCTATGAATAAAGAAGGTCAATTGCAAGGCGCAAAGTAATATTTGTAGGTTAATTCCAATTATTCCTTTGAAATTTGAAGTTTTTTTTTCTGATAGATATTGAGAATATCAAGAATTATCAGTATAAATGTAGATAACCATAATATTGCTTTTTCTAAATTTGTAAAGTATAATGCGTTTAGTATATTTAGAATTGGTAGAAAAAATAATTTCATCAGTACATAAAGTTAATCGAAATAAACTTTATGTATTTATGATTTGTTTGTGTATTGCTGTGTTTATATGGCTTATGATAAAACTGTCTGGTGAATATTACACAAATATTTCTTATCCATTTCGTTTTACTAATATTCCTACAGAAAAGTTAATGTTCGAAAATGCTGACAGTACTATAAATTTAAATCTGAAAGCAAATGGTTTGCAATTATTTTCGGCAAAATATTTAAAAAAACACCCAACCGTAAATATCGATTTAAACAGTGTGAAAATGCATAGGTGTCGTTATCGATATGGTTCATATATTATTACCTCCTCATTAAAAAGATCAATTAGTGACCAGCTGAAATTTACTGAAGATATTAATTTTATTTCTCCGGATTCTTTGTTTTTTGTTTTAGAAAGCTGTGTGACGAAAAAAGTAGCTGTTGAGACTGAAATGTCAATTAATTTTAAAAAGCAATATTATCAGTATGGTGACATTATTATTACACCTGATAGCATAGTATTAAGCGGATTGTTTTCGATGATTGATACAATAAATTTTATTAAAACAAAGAAAATAGAATTTTCTGAAGTAAAAGATAATAAAGATTTTAATGTTGAAATTATTAAACCTCTGAAATCAAAAAATATTAAATATTCAACAGATAAAGTGAATATAAAAATACCTGTTGAAAATTATACCGAATCAAGTATTTTCTTGCCAATTCAGCAAATTAATGATTCAGTAAATAAAGTAAAAACTTTTCCCGAAAAGGTGAAAGTAACTTATTTGGTTGCTTTAAGAGATTTTGACAGGGTTGATGAAATTATGTTTATGGCTGGTGTTGATTGTTCGAAGATTACTGCGGATAACCAGACACTTGAGCTTGAGCTTTTTCGTCATGCTGATTTTGTTAAAATTACAGGAATGTTTCCTGAAAAAGTTGAATATATCATACTTAAATAATGCTAAAAGTTGGACTTACCGGTAATATTGGAAGCGGAAAAACTACTGTTGCGCATATTTTTGAATCACTTGGCATAAAGGTTTATTATGCTGATGATGAAGCAAAGAAATTTCTGGAAAACAATAATGTAAAAAAGAGTATTGAAGCAATTTTCGGTAGCTCAATTTTTGATAATAACTGGAAAATTATCAATAGAGATTTAGCTAATATTGTTTTTAATGATGATGAAAGTTTAAATAAGTTAAATAATATTATTCATCCTTTGGTAGAGGATGATTTTAATAATTGGGCTCTTTTGCATGCGTCCGAAAAATATGTTATTCATGAATCTGCAATAATTTTTGAAGCAGATTTAGAAGATAATTTTAATGAAATAATTACTGTTAATGCACCTATAGAACTTCGATTAGCCAGAATACTTGAAAGAGATAATTGGAATGATGAAGA